>CAZZMF010000114.1:0-791 GCA_964655255.1 uncultured Sphingobacteriaceae bacterium | reverse complement strand
TAGCTTTGAGCCTCACCCGCTGTCTGCAAGTGCGCATAGAAGTTCTCCATCGCTTTGGCGGCGATACGGAGGGCAGAGACTGGAAAAAGGGCTATTTCATATCCCATTTGGAAAACTTCGTGAGCCGAGAGGGCTGGCGACTTGCCAAACTCTGTCATATTTGCGAGCAGGGGCACGGAGAGGGCAGCCCTTACTTGCCTAAACTCTTCTATGGTGGTCAGCGCTTCTGGAAAGACAATATCTGCGCCGGCTTCTATGTAGAGGCGCGCTCGATGGATGACGCCCTCTATGCCTTCTATGGCTTGGGCGTCGGTACGAGCGACGATAACGAGGGTTGGGAAAAAGCGCTTGAGCGCGCGAATCTTTTCTACCATGGCTTCGGGGGGGATGAGACGCTTGCCAGAGAGGTGCCCGCACTTTTTGGGCATCTCTTGGTCTTCCAGTTGGAGAGCGGCGACGCCGGCTTCTACGAGGTGACGCCCCAGCCGAAGCACATTCAAAGTCTCGCCGAAGCCTGTATCCACATCTACCAGCAGCGGCAGCGCCGTAGCGCGTACAATCGCTTGGGCCCGAGCGACGACTTCATCCATTGTCAGCAGCCCAAGGTCAGGGAGCCCCATACTGGCAGAAAAAGCCGCACCGGAGAGATAGAGGGCTTCAAATCCGGCTTTTTTCGCCAGCAGCCCAGCAATAGGATCATGCGCTCCCGGAAGAACGAGGCGCCCACGCCGTACCCGCTCCATGAACTGGCTCGCCAGCACAGCTTGGGCAGGCACTTCTCTCAATAACCA
>CAZZMF010000113.1:0-4802 GCA_964655255.1 uncultured Sphingobacteriaceae bacterium | reverse complement strand
CATCCACTATAAGGGGGTAGACCTTTTTATGGAGACGCTTATGCTTGTGCGAAAAAGCCTTCCCACCGTGGAGGGTATTATTATCGGTCGCTGGTCAGCCCAAGCTCAAGATGAACTCTTTGCCCGCTATTCTGAGGCGCCCGTGCGTTTCCTCGGGGCAGTCGCTGATATAGATACAGTATTAGGACAAGTGGGCTTGTATTTTCATCCAGCGCGAGGAGAAGCATGGGGGATTGCAGTGCAAGAGGCGCTGGCTGCGGGCATCCCCGCCATCGTCTCCGAATGGACGGGGACTGCTGAGGTGGTGTCCCAAGTGTGGGAAAAAGGCGTCGTCCCTTTGTCCCCGTTGGTCGCCGCAGAGAGGATTTTAGAGTATTTTGCATTATCCCCCTCAGAGAAAAGGTCTCTCAGCGAAAAAGGACGCTGGCTTATCCAGACGCACTATACCCGCAGTCAAGCGGTAGAACGCTTCCGTACCCTATTTGAGCAGGCTTGGCATTCCATTTCGTCATAGCAGTTTTGTTATCTTCAATATGTCCCAGCAGCTGCAGGCGCTTTATCAAGAGCTCATCTTGGAGCATAGCCGTTACCCACGCAACTACGGGCGGTTAGAAAACCCTACTCATCATGCTCATGGATACAATCCTTTATGTGGGGACGAGGTAGAGCTTTCCCTTCGGGTGGAGGGGGATCAAATCAAAGAAGTCAAGTTTGAGGGTAAAAGCTGTGCGATTTGTAAAGCCTCTGCCTCGGTCATGACTACCCTCGTCAAGGGACAAACTTTGAGCGAGGCGGATAAGATGTTTCGGGCTTTTCACGAGGTGCTGACGGAAGAGGAGGCACCGACCTATCAAAGTTTGGCGCCGGCGGTTCGGGAGCGTATCGGGGCGTTCGGTTCGGTGCGGAACTTTCCCATGCGGGTCAAATGCGCTACGCTACCTTGGCATACACTTCATGCCGCTCTCCATCCAGAAAAAGGCACCACCGTCACAACCGAATAACTATGACCGATACCTTCCAAGACCCAGCCCTCCTGCAAGAAGCGATCATCCGGGCGCTAAAGGAAGTCTACGACCCCGAAATCCCCGTAGATATCTATGAACTGGGGCTGATTTATCATATAGAAGTCAGTCCAGCGGGCGAAGTCAAGATAGTTATGACCCTCACATCGGCGTTTTGTCCCGCGGCTCAGCACTTACCAGACGATGTCAAAAAAGCCGTGGAGGGCGTCCCAGGGGTAAAAAGTGTCGAAGTAGAGGTTACTTTTGACCCGCCGTGGGATATGAGTCGTATGAGCGAAAATGCCCGTATTCAACTCGGACTCCTCTGAATTTCATAACTTTGGGGGGTGAGGTACCTTCTAAGTTTTGGCGTTCTTGTTTATTGGGCTTGGGCTCAAAAAAGTGAATGCATTCTCGTCAAGCTCAAGCGAGCTCATGATCTCACCGCCGATAACGCTTTACATGCCTCGTGGGAGGAGAAAAAGCTGCGTCTCAAAGTTCCTCCGGATTGGGAAGAGAGTTTCGTCACTGTGGATGATGACGATACCGACCGCTCAATATCAGAGTGCTTTATTCCGCAGTTCAAGCTCATCACAGAAAAATACACCTACATAATCAGTCTGGCTTGCCAGAATCTCATCACTTACAGAAATGCAGCGCCGTATAAACCTTCTTACGAGCGCATTCAAAATCCTATTGGCTTCACCGAGGAGCTTCGCTATTTCATAGAGCGAACCGCAGAGAAGCACATGAAGATTCCGGCTCGTCGCCTGTACGCTGAATATTCTCTGGCGTATGTGCCCTTAGCGCAGGGAGCTATCAAGTATGAAGATCTGGAGGTGCTTCTCAATCAGATACAGCCAGAGGAGCTCTCTGACGACGAAGACGACTCTGAGCCCGAGGAGCCAAGCGAATCCCCAGCCGACTGGATGGATGATTCTGACAATGAGAGTGAGGTAGATGAGTGACATTTTTTGTTATAAGCAACATGGCAGAACTTCTCGCTGTGGGCACTGAGGCGCCGGACTTTGCTGCACAAGATCAACATGGGCAGACCATTCGTCTCTCAGATTTTCGCGGTCGTAGGGTTGTCCTATATTTCTATCCCAAAGACGATACGCCTGGCTGCACTAAAGAAGCGTGCAACCTGCGTGATAACTACGCTGCCCTTCAGGCTGCTGGCTATGTGGTTTTGGGGGTAAGTGCGGACGATGTGTCTTCTCATAAGCGCTTCGCTGAGAAGTATAACCTGCCTTTTTCGCTCCTTGCAGACCCTGAGAAGCGCATCATCAAAGCCTATGGCGCATGGGGCGTCAAGCGCATGTACGGCAAAGAATATGAAGGTACCCAGCGCATCACTTACCTCATAGATGAGCAGGGGCGCATAGAAAGGGTCATCACCAAAGTGAAAACCGACGACCACGCCGCTCAGATCCTCTCAGGCAAATGAATCTCCCGATACGATTTATTGGGGCAGGGGGCGCGCATGACATTCACCTTGGCAACTCCGCCGCACTCGTTGAGTGGGAGGGCAAAACTTTCCTCATAGACTGCGGCTTCACTGTGTATCCACGGCTGGTACAGCTCCAGCTCGTGGAACGCATAGATGCGGTGCTTATCACGCACTTGCACGACGATCATATTGGCAGCCTTTCAGCCCTGCTTTACCACCGCCATTTCCTGAGTAAGCTTCCTCCCGTGCCTGTACTCGTGGGGAATGACGAACTTTTCGCTAAACTCTACACGTATCTGCACTTTTTGATGGGGCAAGTGGAGCGCTTCGCACAAATAAAACGAGTAGAGGCTTACGCTTCCTACATTTCTGCAATTTCTACGACGGGCATGCATGCGCCACATATGCCCAGTAGTGCGTATGTCTTTTCTTCAGGGGAGATGCACCTACTCTATAGTGGAGATATTGGGACGCCCGTACCTGTGCTGAGAGACCCTGCGTGGGTAGCGCAGCATCAGCCCTTGTATGTTTTTCATGATGTGGCTTTTCAGCGTACGCCTACGCACTGCTATTATGAAGACTTATACCCTTTTATGCAATCAGCGCGGATTTGGGGGTATCACTGTGATCCGGCGCAAGCGCCAGAGGGTTTGCAGATACCTTTGGTTCATGATAAGTTTATGATATGAGTAGCGAAAAGGACCGATTAGTTTTTTCCACGCGTGCTCCTAAGCCCGCTCCAGAGCCATCAGAAGATCCTACGCCGACTAAGCAAAACTTGCGGGTTCAGCGGCGGCGCATCGCTGGCGGCAAAGAAGTAACGGAAATCACCGGGTTTGTCGGCAGTGCAGCAGCTATGGAAGCTTTGGCGAAGCGCCTGCGACAAGCTTGCGCCACAGGTGGCAGCGTGGCAGATGGAAGGATTTTACTCCAAGGCAACCAAGTAGATAAAGTAATAGCTCTCCTCCAAAAAGAAGGACACATAGCCAAGCGTAGTGGTGGATAAGTGGGTTTTCGCCACAAAAAATCCCCATAAATTCTCTGAAGTGCAAGCTATCCTCGGAGAGGGGATTCTTTTAGCCCCTTTGCCTTCCGATGCCCCGGAAGCTCCCGAACCTTATCATACTCTGTATGAAAATGCGCTGGCAAAGGCAGCATTTTACGCTGATTGGCTTGGTGGAGCGCAGGTGATCGCCGAAGACAGTGGGCTATTTGTGCCTGCACTGGGAGGACAGCCGGGGGTGCGCAGCGCGCGATTTGGGGGTCCGCAGCGGCTCTTGGAAGTAATGACAGGCATTTCCAACCGAAAAGCCTATTTCGTTGCGGTGGTGATTGCCTATTGTTCGCCGGGGGCATACTGGTTTGAGACGGCAGTGTGGCATGGGAGCATCGCTGAGACCCTTCAAGGCGAAGAGGGGTTTGGATACGACCCTGTCTTTATCCCAGAAGGGGAGACGCGGACAGTAGCTCAGCTTGGCGATGCATGGAAGAGGCGCCATTCTCATCGCAGCCGAGCTTTTCATAGGCTTCTCGCTCGTATCAGAGGGGAATAGAGACCTTTGCACTCATGCCGTACTGGGTAGGTATCACGGGCGGCAGCGCCTCCGGCAAAACCTATCTCTTAGAACTGCTGGCTAAATCCCTCCCCCCTCAGCAGGTTACTTTCATTTCCACAGACCACTATTACAAAGACCTCAGCTTGCAAGTCCGAGACCCCGACGGTCGCATCAACTTTGACAGACCCGAGGCGATTGACCACGAGAAGCTATATGCCGATCTCCTTTTACTCCGAGAAGGTAAGTCAGTTCAGCAGAGAGAATACACCTTCAATCGTCCAGGTGTAGAGCCGCGACTGCTGACTTTTCACCCCGCGCCTGTGGTGATTGTAGAAGGGTTGTTTCTCTTCTACTGGGCGCCTATTCGGGAGCTTTTTGATTTGCGCATTTTCATGGAGGCTGAAGAGCCGTACCGGTTTATTCGCCGGCTGCAGCGCGACCAAACGGAGCGCGGATATTCTGCAGATACCATCATCCACCAGTACCTTACCCAAGTCCTCCCCGCCTACAAGCAATACATAGAACCCCTCAAACAGTACGCTCATATCGTGGTACAGAATCATTATGGGGACCTGATGCCCGCGCTCCGCGTCCTCATAGGTTATCTCAAAGAAGTCGTTCATAGAGGCACTGTATAGTTTGCTTATATCGCGGCGTTTATTTGTATATTTGCCCCATGCAACGGGTTACTATCCAACAAATCTGGAACGAAGCCTGGAAGCGCTTCTGGCGAAACTGGATTCCTGCGATTACGCTATTGCCTGTGCCGCTCGTCTTAGGAGCGATTGTGGC
>CAZZMF010000112.1:0-4824 GCA_964655255.1 uncultured Sphingobacteriaceae bacterium | reverse complement strand
TGGCAGAGAGTACGCTACATGGGGCGCGGCAGCGCCGAAGGCGCTGCCGCGCCCCACTCAAAAGGCAAAAGAATGCGCCACTTTGGTATGATACCGGCTCGCAGAACTTGCCATTGTCCTCCCAGCCGGCATGCGCTCGTCCGTAGAAGTAGGGATTGTACGCCCGAGCGGCTATAATGGCAGCTTTGCCCGCCCTGTATGCCCCCGTAGAGTGTGCATGAAAAAGCGGCGTAGGTGGGGCTGTCCTCCAACCTGTGGGCAGGCGTAGCAGCGTACAAGCTATCCACAAAAGAGCTATCCAGCCTAATCGTATAGTTCTTTTTACCAGCATGGGACTATGCTCACCCGAGGCGGCTGCGGTCATGCAAAGTTTTTACCTTCGCTCTATGGAGCAGCCAGAGTTCGGGTTTGTGTATGTGGTATGTGGGAGCGTGGAGGAGGCGAAAAAACTTGCTCAGATTGTGCTGGAGCGGCGGCTCGCCGCCTGTGCGAACATTATCCCTACGATTCATTCGCTATATTGGTGGGAGGGGGCTATTCAAGAGGGCACTGAAACCCTTCTTCTCCTCAAAGCACCCTATATCTACTACGAGGCGATAGAGCGACTTATTCGGACAAATCACAGTTATCAGGTGCCAGCGATTCTTCAAGTGCCTATCGCTCAGGGCTTGCCGGAGTACCTGCGGTGGCTTGCAGCTGAGACGGAGTTTGATTACTAAGCTTTTTCTTACGCTGAGCGCGCTGCTGGCGGATACCGGGCGGCGCGAACTGCGCTTCTGGAGTGGGGTAGGGCTGAGCTATGGAGCGGTGTATGGGTTGCCGTTTGTAGCATGGTATGACTGGCGCAGTGCTCAAGGGTGGCGCTTTTTTGATGATGGGCGCGAGTGGAAACAAATGGATAAGCTCGGGCACGTTTGGACGACTTATCATCTGAGTTGGGTCTATCGGGACTGGGCGGAATGGTGTGGCTATTCACCGCCAGCGGCGCGACGAGTCGGGGCACTGCTGGCTTGGGCTTTTCAAGCCAGCATAGAAATAGCCGACGGCTTTTTTCCCAAGTGGGGGGCTTCTCTGTGGGACTTAGGTGCAAATACGCTCGGAACAGGGCTTTTTGGGCTCGCAGACTATATTCGTCCATGGCGAGTGGATGTGCGATTTTCATTTTTCCCATCGCCGTATGCTGCCCAGCGTCCTGAGGTGCTGGGGCGTGGAGTGGCACAGATTCTCAAAGATTACAACGGGCAGACCTATTGGCTGGTGCTTCTCCATGATAAACTTCCCTTGGGAATAGCGATTGGGCATGGGGCGCGCGGGCTCCTTGGAGGCTATGGACGCGAACCCGATGCCGTCATCCAAGCGAGAGAACGGCGTCGCTGGGTGCTTAGTTTAGACCCGCACTGGGAGGTGCTTCTGCGCCGTCCCCGTTGGGCACTTCGTATATTTGTAGCATTGAAAACCCCCCTTCCTGCCCTCCTGTATGAAAGCTCTGCGCTTCGTGTGGCTTGGGTTTATTTTTAGCGTGTTGGGGCTGCTCAATCCCCAGCCCTATCGCCCGCAAGTCAATAGTTTATCAGCGCCAGATACGGTCTTCTTGCCGCGTCTTCTTGCAGAAAAAGCCCCACATCTCCAAAGTTATATTAGAGCCGCCAGCACCTATCGCATTCAGATTCTCTATACTCAGGTCAATCGTGACGCCCACAATCGCCCCATCCTCAAGCACTATGCTTTGCGGATGGATACGACGGAATATTTCTATCCAGCCAGCCTCGTCAAGCTCCCGATGGCGCTTTTGGCGTTGGAGCGCATTGAACGCCTCAAAGGGCAAGGTATTACCGTACGGACGCCCTTTGTATTGAGTAGGGGCAAGACGGGGTGCTTTGCCGAAGTGCCTAAGGAGCCCTATTCACTGGCGGACTGCATTCGCCGCCAGATGGTCTTTAGCGACAATCCCACTTATGACTATCTGTATGCCTTAGTGGGACCCATGCACGCTACGCACCTTTTGCATCAGCGTGGATACCGTTCGGCTTACTTTGGGCATCGGCTAAGCCGCAGTTGCAGCCCCCAAGAAAACCTCTGTGTGGAAGCCATAACCTTTCTCAAAGCTAATGGCGCCACCTACACGATTCCAGCGACTTGTACGGAAGAGCGTCTTCCTCATCCTTATGAGCGGCATCCTTACCTTTTCACACCCTATGCTAATGCCCTGAGCCTCAAAGATGCCCACAAGATTCTAATAGGCGTGATATTTCCGCAGGTGCTTCGCCCGTCCGAGCGATTTCAGATTAGCAGCGATGCCTATCATCTCATGCGTCGCTATCTCTCTATGTACCCTTCGGAAGCCCGCGACCCTGACTATGATCTGCGGGAATATCATGATGGCATTCGGAAGTACTTCCTTATGGGGGGCAGCGATAGCGTGCCTCTGCCTCCGCGGATACGCATTTTCAATAAGGTCGGTATGGCTTATGGGTATCTTGCCGATGTGGCGTATATTGTAGATTTTGACCTCGGAGTGGAGTTTTTTCTTTCGGCGGTTATCTACATCGGCGAAGGAAAGCCTGGCACGCCCTCCGCCCAAGGCTATCCGTGGAGCCATGGACTGCACTTTTTGAGGGAACTGGGATGGGTAATCTATCGCTACGAGACTGCGCGCAAGCGTCCCTATTTTCCAGACCTGAGTGGGTTTCGGTATGAATACAAGCGCCCTTGAGCAAAGGATTCGTGTGCTTCCTGAATCTGTCATCAATCAAATAGCTGCTGGGGAGGTGGTCCTGCGTCCCGCTTCGGTGATCAAGGAGCTTGGTGAGAATGCCATAGATGCCGAAGCCCATACTATTTCTATATGGACGGAGCAAGGGGGGAAAACTAAAATCCAGGTTACGGACGATGGGATAGGCATGTCGCCTGTGGATGCGACGCTATGTTTTGAGCGGCATGCTACTTCTAAGATTGAGACGGTGAAGGACTTGCATCGTCTGCTTACGAAGGGCTTTCGGGGGGAAGCGCTGGCTAGCATTGCCGCCGTCGCTGAGGTAGACCTCTACACGCGCCGCCCCCAAGATGTGCTCGGTACCCATGTAAAAATGGCTTTTGGCGAAAAGCGCCTTGTAGAACCTACCCGTTGTGCCCCAGGGACGACCGTGATAGTGCAGAAGCTTTTCGCTCGCCTTCCCGTGCGACGCAAATCCCTTCGTTCAGATGCCACCGAGCATCGCCATAACCTTCAGGAGTTTCTACGCATGGCGTATCCACATCCCGAGCGGCACTTCCGCTTCTATCACAATAATAGCCTCTTATACGACTTGCCGCCTACCGACCTGCTAAGGCGCATCTTGGCTATCCATCCAGACATCCGCCCAGAAGACTTGGTAGCTGTAGAAGAGCGTTTAGCTCATTTCTCTGTGCAGGGCTACTTAGTCCTTCCCGAGGCTACCCCCCCTCAGAATCGCGAAGGCTTTTTATTTATCAATCGGCGCTATATCCGACATGCCCTTCTTCAGCAAGCGATCGCTCAGGTGTATAAGCCCCTCCTGCCTGAGGAGACCCGCCCCTTGTACTGGTTATTCTTGGAAGTGCCACCCGCAGAGGTGGATGTAAATATCACCCCTTCCAAAACTGAAGCGCGCCTTCTGCGCGAGTTAGAGATACGGGCGATGTTGCAAAGCATCGTTCGTCGGGCGGTGGCGACAGCCCAGCTGGTCATACCCGAAAACTGGCTGAATAGCGCTACTGATACCCTTGCCGTTCCTGCTCCAGGCTCGGAAATGCAGTCCCTGCCTAAGTTCTCCCCTGTTTCTTCTGCCCCGTTGGCGCCGGCGCTCTTTCCAGGGGCTTCCCCGCGGGTCATTCCAGAGTATTTGCTTCTGTATGGGCGCTATCTTCTCCTTCAAAAAGCCAGTGAAGTATGGCTGGTGGACCTTTTAGGCGCTCAGCAGCGCATCTTGTACGAAAAGTATATGCGTGCGATCCCGATTTCGCCTCAAGGGCTTCTTTTCCCCATCCATGCTCATATCACCCCGCTCCAAGCGGCGCATCTCTCAGAACTGCGCCCTCACTTGGAGCGAATGGGCTTGAGCGTAGAAGTGCGCGAGGAGAAAGAAGCCATTCTGCACAGCATACCAGCCGGCTTGTCGCCTGCCATAGGTAGCGCCCTTTTGGATGAACTGCTCCGGCTCAGTGCTGAAGAAGATATACCCCCTGATTGGCGGGAGAGGCTGGCTTTACAGATTGCGCGTCAAGGTACCCTTCGCCCTTCGCAGAATCTTTCCCCAGAAGCCGTGGAGACCCTCTGGCAAGACCTTTCGCAGTGCGCTGAGCCGGAATATAGCCCTACTGGAAGGCGCATTCGCTTCTTGCTCACAGAAGAGATGCTGGGGCGACTTTTCCAGCAGTGAAAACACTGCCAAGGGGGCACCCCGCTAATCAGAAAGTCTCCCCTACAATCCCTCTTGAAGGGCAGAGAGTGTAAGGCGCCCTTTTTCCCGTTCCGACCAAAAAAGGTATGGCTGTCCCTTCCAAAGCGTAATGTAAGCTTGTGTGCAAGCGCCGGGAAGTTTTACCGGTTTGAGTTGTGAGAGCTGCTTGCCGTGATGGAGGGTATAACCGGTCGCCATTTGTAGGAGCAGCCAGTAGCCGTTCTGTGTAGGTAGCAAGTCATATACGCTGCGTTCGGGGACAGGCGTCAGCAGGGTACCTTTTTGAAGTAGCTTGCCTTCGGGCGAAAAAGAAGCATACACGAGCTCCCACTTACCCGGGAAGGGACTACCTAAGCTGATAGCCAATATTTCGCCTGAAGCCAAGCGATAGAGCTTAGGGTACAGG
>CAZZMF010000111.1:0-4874 GCA_964655255.1 uncultured Sphingobacteriaceae bacterium | reverse complement strand
GACGGATTGGCATTTGGGGGGCGGGCGAGAGTGGGGTAGGGGCAGCCCTTTTAGCCCAGCAGCAGGGGTATGAAGTCGTGATTGTCTCTGATCAGCCTCCCTTACCGATATATGCGCAGCGTCTTCATAAGGCTGGGCTGGCGGTACAGATAGGGGAAGATCCCTTGGTGTTTTTTGCAGGGGTAGAAGGGGTCGTGCGCAGTCCGGGGATTCCACCGCATCATCCCGCTCTACAAAAGCTAAAAGCTTCGGATATACCCGTTTTTTCAGACTTAGAATGGGGCTGGCGACATTTTCCGCCGGGTGCGCATCTCTGGGTCATTACAGGCTCAGCAGGTAAAAGTTCCACCACTGCGCTACTGGCGCATCTTCTGCGCACCGCCGGGCGCCGAGCTATCGCTTGTGGCAATATCGGCTACAGCTTTTGTGCGGCACTAACAGAAAAGCCCCCCTACGAATACTATGTGGTAGAAGCCAGTTCAGCGCAGCTCTGGGATACTTTCTCTTTGGTGCCAGAGCTATTAGTCATCACGGGTCTGGTGCCCAATCACCTCAACTGGCATGGGAGCTTAGAAGCGTATGCCCATGCGAAACTTCATATTGTAGAGCGCCTTCCCGCCGAAGCCCACCTATTGTATGATGCAGATAGCGCCCTGCTTGTAGAGAAGCTTTCGGGCTATCCAATCCGGGCGCAAGTGTGGCGGTATGCCTTACAGGCAGGGGAGGGCATCCACGCATGGATAGACGGAACCAAACTAATATGCGATATGAGAACTAACGATGATGCCGAGAAATGGGAAGTGTCGTACGAAGCGACACCCTTGGAGGAGCTTCCCCAGCGGAAAAATGCCTTAGCAGCGGCGATTGCTGGACGCCTATCGGGTTTGCGGCGCTCGGATTTGCGCCGCTCTTTTGAGACCCTGCAGAAGATGCCCCATCGCTTAGAGCAAGTGGCTTTGGTAGATGGTGTGCTTTATGTGAATGACTCCAAAGCCACGACGACAGATGCAGTGTGGTATGCCCTTCAGAGCTTTGAGCGTCCGATTATATGGATTGCCGGGGGTGTAGATAAAGGCAACGACTGGGGAACCATCTTGGATGTTGTGCGGGCTCGGGTAAAAGCCCTAATCCTGATCGGGATGGACCCAGAGCCCATTTATCAGGCTTTTCATACGACGGTTCCTATCATCGAAAGGGCACTGTCTATGCAAGAGGCGGTGGAAAAAGCGCGTTTGCTTGCCCAGAGTGGCGATGTTGTGCTCCTTTCGCCTGGATGTGCGAGCTTTGACTGGTTTAGCAGCTATGAAGAGCGGGGCAACGCCTTTCGTGCGGCTGTGCTTGCCCTTAAAGATGAAGCGTCGTAGTCCTTTTCGTATTGGGCTGCGTCGCGTCAAACGCCCTACCCCCAAAGCCATTTATCGCTTTCGCCGCAAGGTGAAGCGACTACGAGTGTATTTGGGGTTGTATGCTTTTCCTTCGGAAGCGCCTTCCAGTCCAGCTTTGGATAAGCTTTTCCGTCGGGCAGGGAAGTTACGCCAAGCTTATCTGTATTTGGATTGGGTAAAGGCCAACGCTCCCGAGTGGAAAACTGCGGCTAAGGCTGAGGTACGCTACCGTAAGCGCCGCTTTCGCAAAGCTTATAAAGCTCTACGTCAGGCTGTGCGTGAGGTTTTGTCTGTGTGGGAGAAGCGCTTTCCCCCGCCATGGAAGGAACACTCTGCTTTATCTGGGTTAGAAGTATGGCAGCAGCAGGGACGCCGCTGGGTAGAAGCTCACAAGGCGGCTCTCCGGGCTTTTCCAGCCCCCCCTTACTCCCGAAGCCAACTTCACGAACTTCGTACCCTCTGCCGACGATGGGAGCTTGCCCAAGTCTGGGTAGAACTGGATGAACTCCCTCCGCAGGGGCTTACTGCGCTACTCGGCGATGCCCGAGACCTATATTTGCTATGGCGATGGCTGCAAGAGATGGGCGCCCCCGAGGCGCTCTTACACCGCATCCAACGGCAAGAGACAGAAAAAGAGTCCCAAGCGCTACTTCTGTGGCAAAGCTGGCGCTCCTCTTTGGAGTGATCTGGGGGCAGGCGCTCCCAACGCTCTCGCTCCCAGAACTATACCGCACACAAGCGGAAGCCGCGCACTTCCATGGAGCGCAGAGTTGGGCGCGTCAGATAGACCGGTTGTACTTGGATCGCCTGCCAGTGGCTATGCCCGTTCCGCCGCCCTCGCCCTTGGTGCCCCTGTGGGAGAAGTATGCCCTCTTTGACTTGCTGCGGGAAAGTGCCCCCGATGAACTGGAAAAATATGCCGAAGCCCAGTCGCCTTCCTATCGCAGTGCTCTGGCGCGCTTTTATGCCGCTAAGTATGCCTTCCTCCGAAAAAAGTATGACGAAGCTTTACAGTACCTTGCTGGACTCAATCCCGCTGACTTTCCTGCGGTGATTCGGCAGGAGATGCAGTTCATAGAGGGGTATGCGGCTTATGCTATGGGCGATAAGAGCAAAGCCCTCACGCGCCTCCGCCCCCTTACAGAGAAGCTTGGACCTTTTCATGATGCGGCGAACTATTATGTAGGACTGATATACTACGAACGGGGCGACTGGCGCAGTGCAGCTAACCATCTGGAAGTCGTCCAGACGCGAGTGCCCTACTCGCAGGAAGCTCCCCTTTGGCTGGCGTATGCCTTGGCTAAGATTCCCGATCTGCCGCGCCTTACTCAGTGGGGACAGCGTTGGCGTACCCAGAGTCCTCCGCCGGCGTACGCCGATACCCTGTGGAGCTTTTTAGCGGTTACCTTTGCTCAAGCGCAACAGTGCGATGTAGCAGGGCAGTTCGCTGAAATCATCCCGGAGAATCGGCTGGTTAGGTTGCACTTAGGGGTATGTGCATATCGGCAGGGGCAAGACACGATGGCGTTGCGTCTGTGGGAGCCTCTCTTGACAGGGGAGGACTCTATCACTTTCTGGGCAAAATACGGCTATGCGGTCGCTCTGGTGCGGTTGGGGCGGAAGGAGGAAGCTTTGGGGGTGATGCGGGGCATACCACCTTCTCGGGTCTCGCCAGCCCCCGAAGCGCTATGGCTTACCGCTCAACTCGCATGGGACCTGCGACTCGTAGAGTCTGGACGCAACGCTTTACAGGCATATTTGGCTATCCCTGACCTGCCCCGGCGTCATGAGGCACTGCGCTACCTTGGAGAGTTTTATGCAGCGGAGGAAAAGTACGCCCATGCCCTGCGCCTCATAGACACGCTTCCGCCAGCCCAGAGCACCGAGCCTAAGCAGCGGTTTTTGCTCATGGCGGGTTTCCGAGCCTTTGCCGACAAGGACTTTGTGGTGGCGGAGAGCCTTTTCGCTCAAGCTGCCCGCATAGAGGGCCCGCATACTGCCCTTGCCCGCTTCTGGCAAGCCGAAGCCACCTACCGCAGAGGTGATCTGAAACGGGCGATTGAGACTTACAGCCTTTTCCTCAAGCACCCTCGGCACAAAGAGACCCCCTATACCGAAGAAGCCCGCTTAGCCATAGCTTGGGCATATCTACAACTCGGACAAGCTGAAGAAGCTTTGCGTTTCAGTGAGCCCTTGCGGCGAGAGGGTAGTCGGAGCATTCGCCCGTATGCGACATTCGTTTCGGCGGGAGCGCACTACCTCAAAAAGCGCTATACGGATGCTCTTGTCCTTTATCGGGAGTTGCTGGGGAGTGCCCTTCCCCAAGCGCAGGTGCGCTATCATCTGGCACAAACCCTTATACGGCTGGAGCGCTATTCTGAAGCCGAATCTATTCTTGAAGAAGTTTCCCCTACGGCGCAGGGGGCGGATGCTGCGCTCTATCTGCGAGCCGAGCTGTGTGCGCTGTGGCTCAATCGCCCTGCCTGCACCAAAGCCGCCGCCGAACTGCTGCTTAAGCACTTTCCATCATCCCCTCGGGCGCCACTGGCGCGGGCACGGCTGGGACTAGCACAGGCAGAGTTGGGAGAAAAAAGCGCTGCTATTGCTACACTTCGTCAGACCTTGACCGAATACCCCTCTGTGCCCGAGGCCGCTAAACTCGCCTTAGACGGGCTGCGGACCCTCCTCCCCCCCGACGAGTACGACGAAATCTACCAGGATTTCATGCGGCGCTTGCCGCCAGAGAGTGAGACGCGCTTGAGCTTTGAGCGGGAGCGTCTGCGTCAGCTCGCCGAGGCTGAAAGGTGGTCTCTCTTGGAGACAGAAGCCGCTGCTGTGGCGTCTCGCTATCCCGCCATCGCCGGTGAAGCGCTGGCGTGGCGCGCCCTCGCCGTTGAAAACCTCCACGACACCGTTCGCGCTCTAACTCTTTATCAGTCGCTGACTCAATATGCCGAGCAGCGTCCCCGTGCATGGGAGAGACTTGCCCGCCTATATGCCGCCCGTGGTGAGCTTTCTCAAGCTTGGGCTGCGCAGGATTCTCTTTTGCGGTACTTACCTTCTACGGGATACCTGCGGGTACAGGGCTTACTTCTGTGGGCAGACCTCGCGGCAAACTTCGGGAAAGCCGATAGCGCCCGACATGTGCTGATTGCCTTGCTGAGCGATACCCTCCTGAATGCCTTTTCACGGCAGCGCCTCCTCCTCGGGGTAGCATCCCTGTGTGAGAAATCTGGACTCATGGACTCCGCTTTGTACTTCCTCCGTACCGCTGAGCTTATAGAGAAGAACCTACTTGCCGCCGAAGCCCTCTATCATCAAGCCCGCCTATTATATGCCAGCAAGCGGTATGACGAAGCTCGCGCTGCCATCTATCGCCTGCGCGATGAACTGCCCCAATACATAGAAGCGCGAGCGCGGGCTTACTTAGTGCTGGCGCGCATATTTATAGATGAGAACAAGCGCAAGTCCGCCCGACAGTTGCTGGAT
>CAZZMF010000110.1:0-4902 GCA_964655255.1 uncultured Sphingobacteriaceae bacterium | reverse complement strand
GTCCTTGGGTGCTCAAAGCTCAGGTGCATGCTGGCGGACGCGGTAAAGCCGGCGGCGTCAAGCTCGCTAAGTCCATAGAGGAGGTGCGTTCTTTAGCCAGCCAGATGATTGGTATGAAGCTCGTCACGCCCCAGACTGGCGCCCAAGGCAAAATCGTTCATACGCTTTACATTACAGGGGATGCTTTTTATCCGGGTCCATCGCCGATACGGGAGTTTTATGTAAGTCTGACGCTGGATCGGGCAACTGGGCGGGATGTGCTCATAGCCAGCGCCGAAGGCGGCGTAGAAATAGAAGAAGTCGCCGCTACTCGCCCCGAAGCGATCCATAAGCTCTACATCAATCCCCTCATGGGACTCATGCCCTACCAGGCTCGCCAGGTCGCCTATAAGCTCGGCTTGACGGGTGAGGCTTTCAAAAATGCCGTGGATTTTCTCGTCAAGCTCTATAAAGCTTACGATGCACTGGACGCCAGCCTCTTAGAAATCAACCCCATGCTCAAAACCAGCGATGACAAAATCATCGCTCTGGACGCCAAGTTGGAGATAGAAGATAATGGATTGAGCGTCCGGCATAAGGACTTGGAGAAAATGCGCGATATCCGCGAGGAAGAGCCTTTGGAGACCGAAGCTCGGGAAGCTGGGCTGAGTTATGTGAAACTGGACGGGAATGTCGGCTGCATGGTCAACGGCGCAGGGCTGGCGATGGCAACGATGGACATTATCAAACTGGCGGGGGGATGGCCCGCTAACTTCTTAGATGTGGGCGGTGGCGCTAACGTAGAACGCATCGCCAAAGCCTTCCAAATCCTTCTCAAAGACCCCAATGTGAAGGTTATCCTCGTCAATATCTTCGGCGGGATAGTCCAGTGTGACCGCGTCGCAAATGGCATCCTCCAAGCCTACAAACAAATCGGGCATATTCCTGTGCCGATGGTCGTGCGCCTCCAAGGCACAAATGCAGACCTTGCCGCTCAAATCCTCAAAGATTCTGGACTGCCCATTATCCCTGCTGTAGAACTTTGGGAAGCTGCCCAGAAAGTCCAAGCCGCTCTTCAGCAGGTGGCATGATATGACGCTGTCGCCTGTACTTTCAATCGCAGGTTCAGACAGTAGCGGGGGCGCAGGGATACAAGCCGACTTGAAAGCTTTTACGGCTGCGGGCACCTACGGGATGACCGTCCTCACCGCTGTCACGGCACAAAATACCTATGGCGTGCAGGCGGTCCATGTCCTGCCCCCTGATTTTGTCCGAGCACAGTTAGAGGCGGTTTTCGCTGATATTGTCCCCAAAGCCATCAAAACTGGCATGCTGGCAGAGGCTTCTATCATTACCGTAGTGCGAGAGTTTATCGCCCAGCATGCCCAAGATATACCTGTGATAGTGGATCCAGTTTTCGTGGCGACTTCGGGGGCGCGGCTGTTAGAACCTGCGGCAGAAGCGGCTCTGCGCGACTTTGCGGCGCAGGCATATATCGTTACCCCGAATCTCATAGAAGCGGCCTTACTCGCAGAAGCCCCCGTCCCGCAAAATGAAGAAGAATTCCTTGGGCTGGCTGTGCACCTGTCAGAGAAGTTTCCCCAGCCCTATTGGCTTCTCAAGGGGGGGCATGCCACATGGGAGAAGCACACGGTTACTTCTCTGCTTTTCAAAGGGGGGCGGCTGTATCAAAGGTTTGTGCAAGAGCGCCTGCCTTTGCCGCGCCCACCCCATGGAACTGGCTGTACGTTAGCGTCGGCGATAGCGGCATTCACAGCCAAGGGGCTTTCGGCTGTGGAGGCTGCTCAGCGCGGCTTAGATTTTGTGCATCAAGCGCTGAAAAAGGCGGATTGGCAGCTCGGCGGCGCTGCCATCGTCCCCTATATCTCAGCGTGCGACTAATGCTTATCTTTCCCCGCCTCATGGGGAAGGGGACTTGGCTACACAATCATCTCCTGCACAAAGGCTGGCTTATCTTCTGGCTGCCCTTCATGGTGTGTGCGCAGATACAACTCAGCCAGAATCCTGTCTCTGGCGACTGCCGGATTTCCCCCGAAGAGTTGCGCCCTATTACGCCGGCTTTTTTCCCATATCTCTACCGCTATGAGTGGGACCCCGTACGAAAGTTGGAGACTCTCTGGCTTTCTCCCACACTGCGCGTCCAAATAGAACAGCGTGCCTGCGTTCGGCATCATATTACCTACGAAGTGTGCGTGCCGGCTTCGTATCCTTTGCAAGGGGGCTTTACACGGGGGCTTATGGCGCTCATGGATACCGTGCTGACGCTTCTCCACCGCGACAATCCCCGCTTCCTCACTATCAAAAACGAAGTGCTCCCCAAGCTCCTCCAGCAAGCGGCTCTTCGTTCTGTCGGGGAAGTGATCATGCTGCCTTATCATGAGTGGAGCTTCTTGCTGCGCATGGACCAGGACAAAAACGGCTCTGCAATCACGCTGGAGACCATCCAATATATTAGCAGCCAAGCCATTCAACGGGCGGGCGTGCCTGAATACATGGACGATGCGCTGGGTCCCTGAGCGAAAAAGCGTATATTGACTGCGTGCGCATACGGTTAGGTGAGAGCATTTTCGCTCGGATGACCGCTTTGGCTCGGCGCCATGATGCGCTGAACTTAGCGCAGGGGTTGATGTGGCTTCCCCCCGACCCAGCTCTCTTGGAGATAGCGAAGGAAGTATTTTCCGATTCTACCCTTCACCAGTATTCTGCCCCTTCGGGCGTCCCAGAGCTGCGAGCAGTGGTGTCAAAACTATCAGAGCGATTTTTCGGCGTGTCATACGATCCAGAGACAGAAGTCACTATCACTGCCGGCGCCACCGAAGCGATATTTGCTGCTGTCCAAGCCCTCACCAAGCCTGGGGATGAAGCGGTTTTTATAGAGCCGGCGTACGATAGCTACCTACCGGCTTTTCAGATAGGGGGCATACACGCTCACGCTGTAAAGCTCTCTATTCAGCCCGAGGGGATTAGTATGCCTTGGGCGGATCTTTTTGAAGTGCTCTCCCCTCGCACGCGGCTCCTGCTCCTCAACTTTCCCCATAATCCCACAGGACGGGTCCTACATCCTGAGGATGTGTCGGTACTGGAAGGGCTTTTGACCCGATATCCTGATCTGTATCTCATCGTGGATGAAGCCTACGAATACATGTACTGGGCACCCGACCCGATGGAAGTGCGGGCTATCCCCCCGCGCAGTGTGCGGCAATCGTCCCTGCTGCGGGAGAGAAGCTTGATTATAGGTTCTTTAGGGAAGGTCTTGGGTGCAACTGGATGGCGCATAGGCTATGTGCTTGCCCCTGCGGATTTGACAGAAAGATTGCGAGCGATTCATCAGTTCATCACCTTTTGCGCGCCGACGCCTTTGCAAGTAGTGGCTGCTCGCTATCTTGGGGAAAAACCCGAACGGGTACTGTACTTCCATCAAGCGCTATTGGAGCGCCGTCGGGCATTCGTGGAGCTTCTGCGAGCGCATACAAACTTAGCGGTTATTGCTCCGGAAGGCGGTTATTTCGTGTTGGTTCGCCCTTTGGAAAAGACCCTTTCGGATCAAGCCCTTGCCGAATACCTCACCTGCGAAGCGCGGGTAGCGGCTATTCCCCTTAGCCCGTTTTATGGGGATGGGACGGATCCGGGGTGGTTGCGGTTATGCTTCGCTCGTCCGATGGAAATGCTCACAGCAGCGGCTCAGTCTCTGGGGCGGGTGTATCCTGCGGCTCTACCCAGCGCCCATCCGAACGAATAAGCTCAATCAGTGCATCCAGCGCTTCCGACTCTTTGACGTTTTTGCGGACAATCTCTTTTCCTCGGTACAAGTGTATCGTACCGGGACCGGCGCCTACGTAGCCATAGTCTGCATCTGCCATTTCGCCGGGACCGTTGACGATGCAGCCCATGATGGCGATTTTGAGTCCTTTGAGGTGGCTGGTGCGCGCTCGGATTCGTGCTGTTACCTCCTCTAAGTTGAAGAGGGTGCGCCCACAGGACGGACAGGCGATATAGTCTGTGCGGACGATCCGCAGGCGCGCCGCTTGCAATAGGTCGAAAGCCACCCGTACCCCTACCGCTGGTGGTCTGGTCTCTATTGCCAGCCATAGCCCATCCACCATCCCATCCACTAAGAAAGAGCTGACATGGGAAGCCACCTCTGTAGCAAGGGCATGCGCTGGGCGCGGTTCAGGGCTATTGGCTGGGGGAAGGAGACGCAAGCGTCCTACGAGGGGTACAGCGTGTCCCATTTCTGCCAGTCGTAGGCGCATCCATCGGATGAGCCGCCCGGGAAGCGGACCCTCCCCCTCCGCCACCCATACCACCGTGGGGTCAGAGAAAGGAAGGGAATCGGCATTCAGTAGTTCTTCTGTCCGCAGTCGGATAAAGTTCAGTTGGGGATGGTGGAAAGGCGCCCGCCGCCATGCCTCCACCGAAGAAAAGTAAGGCACATCTTCGGAGCGAGCGGCTTTTTCCCACACCTCGTAATCATAAATCAAGGGAATAGGCGGCAGGCTCTCGGGCACCTTTTTGCCCACATAGATGAAGTCAGGCGTTTGCTCTCCACCGTATAAGTCTATGCCTTTGGTGTCGGTGGAATGGTCAGCGATGACGACAGCAGGTTGGCCGCCCCCGATGCGTCCCACAGCACAACGGCTGAACTTTTGATAATATAGCCCTCCTCCTTCCCATCGCGGCTCCGGTAGGGGTAGGGCGGTGTCGCGATAGCGTTCTGCAAAGCTAACCAAAGCCTTACAAGTAGGAAGTTCATTTTCAGGGGGCTCAGTCAAAGATACGCGTACCGTATCGCCTATCCCATCCAGCAGTAGCGCTTGGATGCCTAATGCGGATTTGATGCGTCCATCGCCGCCGTCCCCCGCCTCCGTAACGCCTAAGTGTATCGGATATAACCGTCCATGG
>CAZZMF010000109.1:0-4980 GCA_964655255.1 uncultured Sphingobacteriaceae bacterium | reverse complement strand
GACCGATAGCCTTATCGTCGTGGAGAATCAGTATGCTCGGTTTGAGTTTGGTACAAAGGGCGCACGGTTGCATAGCCATTCCTTGAAAGCCTTCACGGCAGAAAAAGAGCGCCCTGTCTATCTCTGGGATTCTGTGCAAAAGCACAACTTTCTCTTTGCGGAGGGGCGCACCATAGTGAGGAGTGAGCTACTTTATTTCAGGCTCCTCTACGCCCCCAAAAAGCCTATCCATCAAGGGGAAGATAGTGTCGTATTTCGCCTTGAACTGACGCCGGATACCTTCATTCAGGTGAGCTATCACATTCCCGCGGATAAGTATCATTTCTGGTGGCGGGTAAGCTTTCATGGACTGAAAGAGCGCCTTCGCAATCCCTATCTTTTCTACACGGTAACTTACCAGACGCCCCAAACGGAGCCTTCAGCCGAAGCGATGCGTCCCCACTGCGCGCTCTACTATCGGCAGGCAGAGGATGTGGAGACCATTACTCCAGATGACGACGAAGCGCAACGCAAAGCTCTCCAAGGACGCATCCGTTGGGTCTCTGCCAAAGGGCAGTTTTTCTGCGCCCTCTTCCAAGCACGGGAAGCTTTTTCCGCAGCGACCCTTACAAGCTTTCCATTTACCACACTGCCACAGTATCAGATAGACCTCCAGCTGCCCTTGGACAATGGCGTGGCTGAGCAGCAAATCTATCTGGGACCGACGCGCTATTCGCTCCTCCGAGCATACAAAGAAGACTACGAAAAGCAGCTCAACCTCGGCTGGAGCTTCATCCGCTACATCAATACGGGCTTTATTATCCCTGTCTTTGAGTTTTTGGAGCGGTTTATTCCGTCGTATGGGGTGATTATCGCGATCTTGGCGCTGCTCATCAAGATCATTCTGTCGCCGCTCACTTGGCGAAGCTACCTCCTTGGCGTGCGCATGCAGGTCGTGAATGAACTCCCCGAAGTCAAAGCCCTGGAAGAGAAGTACAAAGACCAGCCAGATAAACTCATGATAGAACGAAGCCTACTCTACCAGCAGTTAGGCGTGAATCCTCTCAGTGGATGCGTGCCGCTCCTTCTGCAAATACCGATCTTCTTCGCAATGACCAGCTTTTTCCCGAATGCCTTTGAGCTGCGGCAGAAATCTTTTCTCTGGACGCATGACCTCTCTTCGTATGACAATCTGATCTCGTGGGGTTTTTCTATTCCGCTTATCGGTGACCACTTGAGTATTTTTGCCCTTCTAACCGCTCTTTCTACACTGGCATATACCTTCGTCATGCAGCAAGGGCAGACGACGACCATGCCGGGACTTAAATGGCTGCCCTATCTCTCGCCCGTGATATTTTTTATATTCCTGAATGGCTATTCCTCGGCGCTGAGCTGGTATTACTTTGTGCTGAACGTGCTGACGATTGTGCAGATGACGTTAATGAAGCGGTTTGTTGACAAGGAGGCTTTGGTGCGCAAGTTGCGGGAAGTGCAGCGCAAAAAGCAAAATAAGATTCAAATCGCCCAGCAGCGGGCACGCATGCAGCGTTTCTTCAAGCGGTGAGCCTTGGTAGGTTGATGCCAAAGCTTGTATATGCTTTTGTTTTTGGGTGCGGCGGCGCCGAAGGCGCCGCCGCACCCCTCAAATATCCCCATGCCTGCCAGCACTTTATACCCAGAACCTATGAAGTGCAAAAGAGAAGTAACAAGTTTTGGGCATGAGAAGATACAAAGGTTGATATGGGGAGGCATCTGGTTGGGGCTTTGGGGGCTCTATGCGCAAAAGCCGGCTCGCTATGCACTCTACGAGCGGGCGCAGTATTGGACCCAACAAAAGCGCTGGGATAGCGCGCTGGCACACTGGCGCACTTTACTTCTGATAGAAAAGGACTCTGCGGCGCAGGCGCTAATACATCAGCAGTTAGGATACATCGCGCTGCATCGGGGAGACAGTGCGGAGGCGCTACGGCTGTGGAAAAGAAGCCTGACATTCCAACCGCAGTATGCGATCGCTCTGCGCAACTACCAGTGGCTCTATACTAAGTTACGGCGCCCGCCTTCGGAGATTCCCCCGCCGTATAGCGTGTATGCGCCCATGCCGACTTTATCAGAACGCGCACCGCCGCACATGGGGGAGCGCCCCCCTCGAATAGAAAAATCAGTTCAATGGCTTCCTGTCGTTCGTTTGCGGGATTGATATGGGCGGTTTGCTCTATATTTGTACCATGCGGCATTTTACCGTACTAATCGGCTTCATATCCCTACTTTTCCTGAGCTGGCGACCCCAGCCCGTGCAGATGGAGACGACTTCGTCGTATTTCCCATGGGAGCCAGTAGGACCTTCTAATCTTGGGCATATTTTCACGACAGGCCTTCGCGTCGGAAATAAAATCTATGTCGGCACGGCTTATGGAGGGCTTTACGTCTCTGAAGATAATGCGCGCAGTTGGCGATTGGTTCCCGGCTTTTCTCTCAATCAAAACGGCGAGGCGGTTTATCGTTCTCCATCTGTATCTGCGCTTGCTGCCTCTGAGGGGGTTCTGTATGTAGGTACAGGGACGACATGGCTATTCAATCCCGGTGGCGCCTCTATCCGAAATATAGACAGCTTGCGGGCTTATATTCCGGGGGCTTTTGGGCTACCAGGGATGGGGGTATTTATCTCGCAGGATGATGGTCAGACTTTCTCCAATCAAAATGCCACCTGGGGGCTTACCTATCCAGATGTACGATACAGTGCGCGGTATTACGGAGCCATGCAAGTAACTAATATCATAGATATCGCCGTCTCCGGAGATAATGTCGCTGTGTTGATGCCGGATAGTGTATTGATTTCTAACGATCGCCTCCAAACCGTACGAAGAATTTTCCGACTACCTGATGGAAAACCTCTGCGAAGTATAGCATGGGGAGCAAATAATACGCTATTTATCGCCACGAGCGACAACCTTTATCGCACTTCCGATGAAGGGCAGACTTTTGACACCCTGACGAAGCCCAGTATCATTCCGCTACCTGCTGGCGTCAATCAATACGGAGGGGGGATGATGCGCGTTCGTTCAGCGCCCTCCAATCCTTCGGTCATCTATTTAGCCTCTTCTGATGGGAATGGCAGGCTCGTAAGCGTGTGGGTCTCCCCCGATAATGGGCAATCATGGACACAACTCGCTGTGCCTCAGAATGCCTCGTTCAATGTGCTGGATCAAAATAGCCCCTTATCTTTGGCTCTGCGGGTAGATCCCCGAGATCATACGCGTATTCTTATAGGCGGGCTGCAGATATGGGAATTCACTCCCGAGCGCGGGTGGCAGCGCATCAATCCACCCAATATAGCGCTTTCTTTTCCTGTCCTCAATATGCCGCGTCCTATTCGGGACTTTGTATTTTTAGAAGACGGAAGCTTTCTTGTAATAGGCACTGGGCGACTCATCCGCATCCGGGATAACGGCACCTATGCCGAAAATGCCGACCGAGGCATCCAGAGTGCAGCCGTCCTCTCTGTGGCTGTAGCGCCTAATGGCGATGTGCATGCTTCTGGACTGTCTCCCCTCAATCTGGGCTTTCATTACACAGAATCCGACCCTCCCCAACTTTTCCGGTTAGGGAACTTTCCTGCTGGGGTATTTGCTCCTGTTGCAGCACCCATAGGTAACCTCGCTGTGAGCTATCGTGACCCAGCGACCGTTGTCTTCGCCTACAATGAAGGGCGACTTCGCCAGTCTCGTGAGCGCGGTGCAGAATATGTCTCCATATACAATCCTCCCGCTCCCATATCTTTCTACAAGGATACCATTCAATTCTCTCGCAGCGCCTCCGACCAAGACCGTCCCGAGCGTTTCGGTCCGTTGTACCCGCCCATTTTGCTTATAGAAGAGCTTCCGGAGCTCATACAGGGGCGCGACCGCACTATCTACGGAAAGAGCTACTTCTTCATCGCCACTTCCGCCCGCCTATGGTATATGTCTAACTTCATCCCACCTAACGTAGATTCTCTCCAATATTGGAGCCCTGTCACCGATGTCCCTATCAGCAACGTAACGAGTTCTACCACTTATACCACTTACTTCTCAGCGACGAATACCATCCCCACAGCTATGGGGGGAAGCATGCTGCCTGATAGTAGCATCACTGTGTGGATAGGGACTTCTAATGGACGACTGTATCGCATCCAGGAGGCGCAGGATATTACGCTGGATCGCAGTAGCTCCAAGAACCTTGAAGACCTTACTTCGGCGATTAGTGGCTTGGTAGATGGGCGCACTATTAGTGCTATCGCTGTACATCCGAATAATCCTGATCTGGTTGCTATTGCCGTAAGCTCTTACCGAACTCCTGTGGATCGCATTTTCCTCAGCACCAACGCCACCAGTGCTAATCCGACGTTTACTTCCATTCACGCCAACCTGCCCAATATTCCTGTGTATAGCCTCTTTTTCCATCCAGACTCGTCGGCGCTCCTACTGGCGGGGACGCACTGGGGGCTCTGGCGCTGTGCCAATGTCAATAATCCGCAGTGGGAGGAAATGACTGGCGAGATCGTCGGACGCGTGCCGGTCACCAGCATTACATGGAAGCCCCTAAGGTATCAAGTAGATACAGTAGATCGTTCTGACCCCGACAATATCTTGACCGAAGCGCGCCTTCTTCCGGATCCGGAGCGCCCGATATATATTGGCACATGGGGACGGGGTGTATGGAAAATCAGTAGCCGCGCTGCGACTTCCCTACCTGCGGCGACCGCAGCCCAAGGCATACGGTTTGACGCCTTCCCGAATCCTTTTTCCTCTGAGATCAATATCAAAGTCGCCCTGCCTTCGGGGGCTCGCAGCGTCAGTTGGCACTTACTCAATATAAACGGACAGCGGATCGCCACTCATTCCCATCAAGCTACCCTCAGCAGTGGAGAGCATACTTTCCGCTGGAATCCCGGCGCATTAGCGCAAGGCATCTACTTCATCCAGCTGGAAGTCATAGATACCCAAGGCAAGCGCTACATAGAGA
>CAZZMF010000108.1:0-4989 GCA_964655255.1 uncultured Sphingobacteriaceae bacterium | reverse complement strand
TCGGAAGGCACTCCTCGGGAGCCGATACCATAGCCCCAGCCCTATCGCTATCACTGTAAGAATGCCCCCTGCCCAGAGCCCCGGTATGACGCTTGCCATGAAGAGCTTGTCTATGTCGGTGCGTGTGACAATCCCATACACGATCATTGGGATACTGGGCGGAATAAGAATCCCCAGCGACCCGCCCACGGTTACGCTGCCGAGGGCGAGGCTGTTGGGATAGCCTGCTTGGCGCATGGCGGGATACAAAAAGCTCCCGATAGCTACCATCGTGACAGGCGAAGAGCCAGAGATCGCGCCAAAGACCATACAAGCCAGCACCGCCGTTACCGCTAATCCCCCAGGTAGCCATCCCAGCCAGGCTTGAGCCACACCGACGAGGTGCTGCGCTGTGCGTCCCTTGGAGACGATAGCTCCAGCCAAGATATACAGTGGTACCGAGAGGAGGGCGGGTTTCGTCAAGGTCTCCATCATGTATTTGAGGAGGGCTTCGGAAGGCAGCTCCTCGTACGCTGCAAAAAGCCCAAAACTGATCCCGCCCAGTAAGACAAAAAGCGGCACCCCAAGCAAAATCAGTACCGCAACCGCTGCAAAGAGCAGCCAGCCTTTCATACTAATGACTTGCGTTGGAAGGCATCGGGAAGCAGGCGCCCGCGAGCCACTTCTATCCACAGATACACGCCAATCAGGTACCGCAGCCCTGACAAGGCTGCCGTTAGTACAAAAAAGCTATACACTATCCACAGCGGCACTTCCAAAACAAGGTCTTTTTCTTCGCCTTCGTACAAAAACCGCACAAATCCCCAACCCGCCCATGCCAGATAAAAGAGAAAAGCCGCGCTGACCAGCGATGCCAGACTGGAGAATAGCGCTTGTCCTGTGGGGTTGAGCCACTGGCGCACGACGCCGACGGTGATGTGTTCGTAGTAGCCACTCGCCATTTGGATGCCCCAGAAGCTCAAAATCACGAAAAGGTAGGTCGCCAGACGGTCTGTCCCGTAGAGAGGCTCTTTGAGCATGTACCGAGAATAGACGCCTGCTAATACCACAGCGGCGATGGAGAGCATGAGCAGCGCCGCGATGACTTTTTCCACGGCATACAGCCGCGCTTGAAAGCGTTGGTACGCTGTGAAAAAGCCCATTATTGCTTGGTCTGACTTCTGGATTTTCTGTATTCGGTGATTTTAGCGCGCACCAAGGCAAGGAGAGGCTTGCCTTGCGGACCGAGATGTGCTTCAAAGCGAGGCATCGCTGCTTCCATCGCTTTTCGGAAGGCTTCTCGCTGCTGAGGGGAAAGCCGATAGAACCGCACGCCTGAGTCTTTTTCCACACTCGCTAAGATAGACTGCTCCTCATCCCGCACGAGCTTGCGCCCTTTGGCTTGGAGCGATGCCCGCTCTTTCTCTACGAGGAGGGCACGCTGAATGTCAGCCGGCAGCTTATCAAAGGTTTTCTTAGACATCACCAAGGCGCCCGGCTGATACACATGACGACTGAGAGTGAAGTGCTTGATTTGCCCCATCAGTCCTGTGGATACGGAGAATATCACCGTCTGGTCAAAGCCATCTACCATTCGGTTTTTGAGCGCCATAAGGAGTTCAGTCATGGGAAGCGGGACAGGAGTGGCGCCCAAGGCTTTGTACATCTCTATGTAAGTGGGGGCTTCTTGCGCACGCATTTTGAGGCCTTTGAAGTCCGCAGGCGTAAGAAGGGGCTTAGTAGAGCAGCCAAAATGCCGCCAACCATTCACGCCCCAGAAAATGAGCACAACATCTTTTTCCATGAGGCGCTTCTTGAAGTCCTCAAAAAGCTGATCCATCACATAATCCACCTCTTCGTCGCTCTCAAATAAAAAGGGCAGTTCCAGTACAAGCAATTCTGGCATGCCGAGCCCTTCTGCCATAGCCCCTATGGAGAACATGCCCATGTCCAGCGTTCCCATGCGTACGCTGCGCACCATTTCCACTTCGCCGCCGAGCTGCCCTCCGAGAAACTTTCGGAAAGTTACCTTGCCCGGCCCAAGGGTGCGTTCTACGGCTTTGATATATTCATTTAGGGCATCTTCCCATGGACTATCGGCGGGCACCATAGAGCCCACTCGCAGCCGCGTTTGTCCCCACAGGAGGAGAAACGCTCCAAGCCATATCCATGCTTTCATAGGCGCTTATTCGGTGGATTCAAATAGCTCGGCTTCTTGTCCGAGGAGGGCACGAGCTTTGCGCTGAGCAAGCCGATTTTCAGCGGCATAGTCAGGGTCATTGCCGGGATCCGCTTGCACTACTTCCCGCAAAAGTTTGCGGAAAAGTTCCGTATTCCGCACTTTCGGATGAGCCGCATATGCCTCCGCATAAAGTACTTTCGTTTCTAAGTAATATGGCGCGACCGCTAAGCATTTCTCAAACATCTCCCTGGACTTATTCAAATCTTGCTCGCCTGTGATAGCAGGCACGAGAGCGTAATACCCACCGAAAAACCTATATGCCCCCCCGTGGAAGTAAGTCGGATCCAACTCCATCACCCGATCCCAGTAAAGGCGAATCGTAGAACGGGCTTGGATTTTTTGACGGAATGGGGCGTACTTACCCCACCGAGCTATGCTGGCAGCGGACCAGTACAGTAAAGGAAGGTGCTCTTTCTGCGCTTTTTTCACTATCTCCTCATCTTTTGCAGAAGGTGATAGTCCCAGTTGATGAGCCAGTTCGCCACGGCAAGCCTTGAAGGCTTTATCATATCTTTCTAACCGGAGCGCTTTATCATCCGTTTGTTCGCCCAGGAGGTAGTATAAGCGCGTGAGCCGTACCACTTCATTTGGCTGGTGGGGATTTTGGGCAAGTGTAGCTTCTAAGAGCTTGATGGCTTCTTGGGCTTTTTGAGGATCGTCCCGCTGGACCCATAAAGCCTCAACGTCCGCTTGCGCCCATAGCAGGGCGATGCCTATCAGGAGATATCGCATGCCACAATAGTACAGAAAAAATGCCAATGCAGAGAGGCGTAATAAAATGGCGGTTGGGTGGTATCTGCGGAGCCGTTTCTACTTTTGAGCCGTGCTGAGATATCCGGCTTTACCGACTACTTTTTTCCAGAACGCCCGAGCGCGTTTGATGGAAAAGCTTCCCCCGGGAACGGCGGCGATTATTTTCGCGAATGAAGTCCTCCCCGGGGAAGCAGATACCACGCTTCCTTTCCAGCAAAATAGCAACTACCTGTATCTTACTGGCATAGAGACGCCGGGGGGCATATTGTGGCTATACCCTGAGGCGCCTGTAGCTGAAGCGCGGGAGGTACTTTTCATCCAGCCGCCCTCGCCAGAGAAAAAACTCTGGGAAGGCTGGAGCTATGGCATAGAGGAAGCGCGCACTCGCAGCGGCATCCAACATGTACGCCCCCTTTCCGAATGGCAGGCATTCTGGCGCCGCATGGTAGGACGCATCCATGCAGTAGGCTTGGACTTCAACGAACATGAACGCCAAACTCATGCCCTACTCCCTTCGCCTGCTCACCGGTTTGCCCGACGGCTCCAGCAGGAACTGCCCGGTCATCAAATCGTAAGACTGGCTCCGATACTGGCTCGCCTGCGGATGGTCAAGACTCCAGAAGAAATCGCCCTCATGCGGGAAGCCATCGCCATCACCATAGAAGCTTATCAGACTATCCTGCCCCTTCTACAAGCAGGGGTCATGGAATACGAAATAGAGGCTGAAATCCAACGCCTCTTTATTCGTCGGCGGGCTTCGTCAGCATTTTCGCCTATTATCGGGGGAGGAGAGCGCGCCTGCGTCCTTCATTACACGCACAATAGCCAGCCCTTAGAAGAAAACACACTCGTCCTGATAGACATCGGCGCGCGTCTCGGAAGCCACTGTGCTGACCTGACCCGAACCATACCCGTGGGACCTATATCCCCCATCGCCGAAAAATATCTCCACTGGGTCGCTGAAGTCCAACTTTATGCCCAAAAGCAACTCAAACCAGGCATCTCTATTGAAGCATGGTACCAGAGCGTCGCTGCTTACATGCAAGAAGGCATGAAAGCTCTGGGCATTTTACCGGCTGATGCGCCGGCTAATGCCTATAAGCGCTATTTTCCCCATGGACTGGGACACTTTTTAGGCATAGACGTGCATGATGTAGGCTCTCGGTATGACCCTATCCCTGTCGGCGCTGTGGTCACTTGCGAACCCGGCTTGTACCTACCTAATGAAAAAATCGGCATCCGCATAGAAAATGACCTCCTCGTTACAGAGAATGGCTGCGAGAATCTTAGCGCTGCTCTCCCTGACCTTCTGGGGCTGTAGCCCCTCTGGTGACAGGATCATTGATAAAAAGCTTGAGGGGGCGCGGTGGGTATATCCTGATACCTTGTGGGGTGAGTTTCGGATTACCGAACCGGCGAGCTGCAGGGATATTGAGCTGGAGATCCACCTTGAGGAGAGCTATCTGTGGCGCAATCTGTACCTGATGCTATTTACAGTGAGCCCGGATGGCTTTCGCACGCAGACGCGCATACAGGTAGTTTTTTCTGACAGCCTTGGAGATTGGTATGTATCAAACCGAAAGTTCCGTACCTTTGTCGGGCGCAACATCTCTTTCGCTACGGTAGGCACCTATCGGATTGGTCTGCTGCCTTATATGCGCGCAGATACAATCCCTGCTATTGAAAAGGTAGCCTTATCTGTCTATCCATGCTCTACCGAGTGAAGGAGGTGGCGCAGTTTTTGTTATGGTTAGTAGTATGCGAATGTGGCTACTTATTCTGGGATTTGGGCTTGCTGTGTGGGCGCAGTCGCAAGATGGAGAGACGCGCACTCTTATGCACTATGATGGGTCGCGTCGGGCTCTCATCATCTCTGGCGAAGCAATAAACCCAGGCGACCGGATAGAGATTTTAGACCTTATAGGGCGACGCGTTCGAAGCCTCACGGTGTCCTCCGCTGGCAGTGTAGAAGCTTTATCTATACCCTTGACAGACTTGCCCGAGGGCCTTTATTA
>CAZZMF010000107.1:0-5043 GCA_964655255.1 uncultured Sphingobacteriaceae bacterium | reverse complement strand
CATCGGGGGACTTGTAGGGGCGGCAGATGAGAGCCTGCCCGGCTCAAGCAGTTATGTCGTAGCGGGGGTTCTATTGGAGAGCATGGCGCCGGATGCTGCAGCGACTTTCACTCTGCGGCACAATACCATTCATCTCCAAGGCGCTGCTCAAAGCACCGCTCCATGGGCGCGGGATGGCTTCGCTGCCAGTGTCGTCATAGGGCGAAACATACGCGGTGGGGTAGAACTCAGCAGCAATCTCCTGCAAAATACCCTCGCCCTGAGCAGTCAAGCGCTGCCAGACCTCAAGGAGACTTGCGCACTGGCTTTCTGGGAAAAGTCCAGCGACATTCAGTGGAACAGCTTCACCTTTCGAAATAACTTCTACTTCGTGGCGGGAGCAGCGCCGGAGCGCACTTATATCGCTCGCATTGGTGCTGGCTTGGATAAGCGCACAATTGGTAGTCTGACTGAATGGCGCGTCTTTTCTGGACTGGATGGCACCTCGCAGTGGGGCTTCGCAGGGGGAGCGCCTTTTCTTTCGTCCGATGGGGCAGAAATAGACTCTACCCTTCCGTGGAATGGCATCAACGCAGGCGCTTCTCCAACGCTGACCCTGCAAGACATCCAAGGCGAAAATCGCCCCCAGGCTGGCACAAACGACCCCGGCACCGCGCCTGATATCGGAGCGGACGAAGTGCCCGGGATACCCCTGCTGTGCCCAACGCCCTCTACCAGTCCACTAAGTGCTTCCGTATCGGGAGGGCTGGTAGGTGAAAAAGTATCCCTATCTGTCAACAATCCCGCCTTCCTTGAGGGGGAGTTAGCGCTGATATGGTCTACGGACGGCGGACAAAGCTGGCAAACCCAAGCGGTACTTCCCAGTGCGTTTCCGATAGATTTTCCTTTGCCGGCGGTTAGTGCGTTTCCTGCTACGGTGGAGGTGCGGCTGCTTGCCGTGTCTCCGCCCGGCTGCCCTCAGGCGAGTGATACTTCTGCTCCGCTTTATCTTACTATCTCAGACCGCATAGGCAACCGCCCCACGCAGCCCATACCGCTGACCCTCAACCTCACAAGTACGGGGCTCTGGACAGCCACGCATACAGATTCTTTGCTTGGGCCCGGGATCACAGATGTATTGAGCAGCCAGACGGGGTATGACTTTGCCAGTTTGTCACCGGAGCTTTTTTTCACGATTACGGTGCCGGACTGCATAGACTCGCTGGATATAGACCTATGCAGTGAAGAAACGGACTTTGACACGCGCCTACATTTGATTGGGACGCTGGACACTATCACAGATAGAGACCAAGGCTATCGGGCGGATTGTACGCCAAGGGGAGTACCGGCGGCTTTCACCTCTCGCATAGTGGCGATAGGTAGCACCCAGCGGGACATCCCTAATGTTGAAAACTTCTCTCAGCCTGCGCGTCCGAGACTTCCGCTTGCTGGCGGCACAAACTTTCTCATCGCTGTGGAAGGCGACTCCCCTACTGAACGAGGGCACTTTACACTTAGTGTGCGCGCTTATAAGCTCCCCTTGGCAAAGCCCGACCTGGGACCCGATAGAAGTGTATGCCTCAATCCCACCGGCGTCCGCTTGAGCGGATACGTCCCTGGCGCGAATGCCTATCGCTGGTTTCTCAACGGGCAACTCCTTCCGGGGGCGACAGACTCTGTGGTTACCCTGTCGTTGTCGCTGGGATCGCATACAGTCGTCGTAGAAGCGCGCCGCGAACCTGAACAGGTCTGCGCGCCGCTTTTGACCGCTCGGGATACGGTTGTCTTGACTATCATCCCCAGCATCAACGCCACCATCATCCACGACACCCGGACCTTGGATAATGGCGATACGATACGCTTTACTTTCGGTACATATACGCTGACGGCACAAGCTCAAGCCAGCGGCGCACAGTTCAACTGGCGCCTGTGGAATAGCCAGGGCATTTTGATGGATTGGACTTCGGGCGCTACCTACGAGCGGGAGTGGGGCGAACGGGGACGCTTCCTCTTAGAGCTGGAGAGTACGACCCCCAACTGCACAGAGACCGATACCCTTTGGGTAGAAGTCCAGCCTGCTTCTGAGCCGGCAAGCCTCTCCGCTGCGGCTGCGCTTGCGCGGATTTATCCTAACCCTACCGATGGTTGGCTCCATATAGAAGTGCCCGCCGCCGATGAGATGGAAATATATGATCTGAGAGGGCATGCCTTGGGGCGTTATAGCCTCGCTGGAGGCGTAGTAAACCGGCTCTGGCTTTCGCTACCTGCAGGAAGTTATATGGTTCGGCTGGTGCGGAGTGGGCATACGATGCCGCTTGTAGTGGTATGGTGATACCAAAGCGCCCTATTTGCTTTTGTGCAGCCTTGTGGGAAAGAACAAGGCACTGGCAGGGAATAGATTGCGTGGGGAGCGGCGGCGCCTTCGGCGCCGCCGCTCCCAAAAAACAAAGTAATGCGCCACTTTGATTTCTTTGTCTCCATAGCCCTACAATCCACTCCCGTTTTCCCTTCAAAGCCCCATATTTTCCACCTCTATGGGAGGAAACTTCCATGCACGGATCACTTCTGTAAGCGGTGTGGACACCGCTGCAGAAGGAAGTGGCGTCCTGAGTATGAAAGCCAGTGTAGGCGCTATCGCTGTAATGGGCACTCTCTCATAGACGCTCCCTGAGCGGATGCCTCCCCCCCACCAGATCAGCGGCACATGAGTATCGTAGGTCCAGATAGAGCCATGCGTGGTGCCTGTGGTGTAGCCTTCGGCTTCTATCCAGCCCGGCGCATAGACGGCTATAACATCACCACTACGGGCAGCTAAAAAGCCCGCTTGCACCATCTGGAAAGCATAGTTGTTCCCTCCTGCGCCAGTCAGTTCTTCGGCGGTATAGGCATGGGTGATAAAAGGTTGGCGAAGGAGCCACTGCTTGAGGAGAGTAGCCGCTCTTTGCCGCTGTGCCTCTGAAAGCCATGTAGCAAAATAGAAGCTCTGATTGAGAAAAGCTGCGATGGGGCGACTGGTATCAGGCAGTTGGAGCGCCGTACGGAGATAGTGCTGGGCTTCAGATAAAAGGGTGCCTTCGGGATAGCGTCCAGCGTTCCATCCGTGCTCTGATAGCGTCTCTGGGGTAGGAGAGGCTCCGTGATCCGCCGTCAGAAATATCAGTACCTCTTCCCGCCGAAAGCGTCGCATAATGTAGTTCAAAAAATCGCCCAGTTGCTTGTCCAGCTCTTGATACAGATCTTCTAACTCACAACTTTCCGTGCCGAAAAAGTGCCCTGCTAAATCAGGACTGGATAAACTAATAGCCAAAAAGTCTGTATAGCCGCGTCTGCGACCGAGAGATTCCGCTTCTATGGCAAGCCGGGCAAGCTGCAGGGTAAGCCAGTTGCCCGCAGGTGTGAGGAGAAGCTCTTCATACGACTTGGGTTGGTGAGGGAAAGTAGCGAGGGTTTCCCCGGTCATTTTTCCCTCATAGGGGCTGTCATCCTTGCATATATGATGTCCCCGCAGCGTCCAAGGGCGGCTTAGGAGGCTGTCAGGGTATCGTTTTTGATTGAAAGCTTCTACCCACGCAGGAAGGCTCTCACAGTAATAGCTGCTGGTGATCCAACGCCCCACTTTACTGTCAAACCAAAGCGCCAAGGTTGCTGAACGCCCAGCAGGAAGGATAGCCGAACGGTCTTTAAGGGCTATGCCAATCACCTTGCTGCGAAAGCGAGAAGCATAGCGCAGTTCATCGGTAATAGTACTTGCCCAGAGGGTACGGGGGGAACGCTGCCCAGCCGAGGAAGTTGTCCCTACAGGTTGAACCGTCGTATCGCTGACGCAGTAATAAGAGCGTTCCAGTTGACGTTCGTACCAAGTATTAGCGACGATGCCGTGATAAGCAGGGGTCGTGCCAGTGTAGATTGAACTGTGCCCTGGGGCAGTATAGGTCGGAAAATAGGTATAGTGGCAGTTCCAGTACACCAGTCCCTCCTCCATAAGTCTGCGGAAGCCTCCCCCCCTGCGATAAGCGAAGCGCCGCAAGTAATCTGCCCGCATTTGGTCAACAACGATGCCTATCACAAGGCGTGGAGTTTGTGCGTACATGAGAGACTCAATGCCGAACCCTAAGGCAAGAAGGAGAAGCCCCTTGTGGATGAATCGGGAGAGACATAGAGTACTCCTGACTTGATCAGCCATGCCCAAAGGTCCTACTTCTGCGTCAAGTGTAGGAATCAACCGGAACCAACGTCCGGCATTCGCTTTTCTTTTTGTGCTTCACTGGTCTGAGGGGGTGGCGGCGGCGCCTTCGGCGCCGCCGCCACCCCAGAACCAAAAACCCAACGTCAGCATTAGCGAGCTCACTTGCAAGAAAAATGCCCCCAGAGACGGACTGGGCTGTGCTACAACCAGTAAAGGGTAGCTTATTCGTGTATGGGAGCTTGGAGTTCTTTTGGGCGTCCGACGAGCGGTGTAAACTCTACCCGCCGATTGAGAAAGCGGTTGTATGGGGTGCTGTTGGGAACCATGGGGCGGTCTTCGCCATACCCTCGGGGCTGAAGACGATACGCCGGAATACCTTTTTCTATGAGAAATCTATACACGGTATTGGCTCGACGTTCGGAGAGCTTTTGATTGTATTCGCGGGGGCCGATACTATCAGTATGGCCAGCTACCTCTACGATGAGCGAAGGATAGGCCTTCAAAATCTGTATCACAGAGTCCAAAGAAGCGGGGGCTTCGGCGCGCAAGTCATATTTGTCAAAGTTGAAGTGTACTCGGGGCAAACGGATCCGCTTGAGCTCTTCGGTGGAGAGCATGGGTATATCTATGGCAAAGTCGCCTGTATCTGGAAAGGTAATCGGTTGTATGTACTGAGCATAGCCTTCTGCGTAGGCGTAAAGGAGATATTCTCCCGCTGGAGGCTTGGGTTGATTGAAGGCACCATTGCTTTCGGTATTGAAGCTTAGGAAGGTCGTCTCCCCAAGGGGACGCAAAACAATAGCGGCTTCCACGGGGGCATTTGTACGCACATCGTAAGCTCTTCCTGTGAAGACATAAATTCGTGGCGCAGGCGGTTC
>CAZZMF010000106.1:0-5048 GCA_964655255.1 uncultured Sphingobacteriaceae bacterium | reverse complement strand
GTCTAAGAGATAGTCGGCTAACTCATCGGCATTATGTAGCGTGGTGCCGTTGGGTGCCTTTCGCCCGAGAAATGCCGACACATCCAGATAAAAGTAAAAAGCGCCCTGTGGCAGATAAGGCTTCGTCTCGGGGAGATGGTTTCGGAGAAAGTCATAGATATAATCCCGTCGCTCCCGAAATGCTTTTATCATGGGCGCCAGCAACTGGGTCAAGTCCGCGTTGAGTCCGGCGAGGGCGGCTTTTTGCGCGATGAGATTAGCGCCAGCGGTAGTTTGACCTTGAACTTTCGTAGCGGCTTCGGCGATAGGGCGCGGCGCAATGAGATAGCCGAGGCGCCAGCCCGGCATGGCAAAGGCTTTTGAGAAACCGTTGGAAATAATCGTGCGGTCGTATAGCTCGGGGAGTTGAGCAGGCGACACATGAGTCCCCTCGTAGCGGATAAGCTCGTATATTTCATCCGAGATAACCCAGACTTGCGGGTGCGACCGTAGCACTTCTGCCAGGGCGCTGAGTTCGGCGCGGGTGTAGGCACTGCCGGTAGGATTAGAAGGCGAGCAGAGCAAAAGCGCTCGCGTGCGAGCCGTGATAGCCGCAGCTAAAGCCTCCGGCGTGAGCTTATACTGGGTTTCGGGTGTCGTCTCAATAATGACGGGCTTGCCCTCAGCAAGCTGAATAAGCGGTACATACGACACCCAATACGGCGCCGGGAGGATGACTTCATCGCCCGGCTCCACCAGCGAAAGCAAGGCGTTGAAGATAGCTTGCTTGGAGCCGTTGGAGACGACGACCTGCTGTGCACTGTAAGGCAAGCCGTAGGTTCTATGGTAATAGCTGGCGATGGCTTCTCGCAAAGGCAGTAGCCCCGCTACGGGTGGATAGGGCGCGTGCCCCTCTCGGATAGCAGCAATAGCCGCCTCTTGGAGGGGTTCTGGCACAGGGAAGTCAGGCTCTCCCAGTAGCAGCGACAAAATAGGCTTGCCCTGGGCGCGCAGTTCACGGACTCGCTGCGCCATGCCCAAAGTCTGGGCTTCACTCAGAGCCGCAATGCGCCGCGTTACAACCGACTCCGCCGTCAAGAGAGAATGCTTATTTTGACCTTCGGAAACTTGAAGCGATTGAGCGTAAAGCGCAGCGCTTCATACGCGCTGTCCAGTACATTTTGTCCCATCAGTTCCAACGGTATGCGCAAATATGTCTCTATCGCCTTTTCCGTGTCCTCAAAGCCTTCTGACTCATCATTGAGCCAGAACTGGATCATGCCCCAGTGGATGCCCCACAGCACATCTAAGTATAGGTTCTCTAAGTGGCGAGATTGGATTTCATCAGCAATAACGCCCTCTTGGATCACCTCCGCCATGTGCGTGCGGAACTTTCGCTGATAGCCCCGCAGTAGGGAAAAGTTCATGTAGGTTTTGCTGATGAAGGTGCGATCTTTTACAGCGTTCTCAAAAAAGGTGAAAAAGTATGCCAGTATTTTCTCCCGTGCGGAGTAGCTTTGATAAGTCTCAGACTGTTTTAGGGCTGAGATGACTTCGTCAGCGTAGGCAGTCCAGATTTTGCGCCCGATAGCATCCAAGGAGGAGAAATGCTTGTAGAAATCCGCCTCGGAGATGTCCAGCGCCTTACAGAAAGAGAAAACGGTCATTTTTTTGATTTTGTCCTCTACGACGAGCTGCTTGTAGAGGTCAATAATGCGTGCCTCTAAGGAGGCTTCCTTTGATTTAGTAGCCATAGCGCAAAGGTAAGAAATGAGTATCGTTTATTTGCAGGGTGCGCTGGGTCGCCGATGCTGGAGCCACCAAGACTGACTGGGTAGAACTTCACACTCGCCACGCCTTCCAAACCGAAGGGCTCAACATAGAAATAGAAGGCGAAGCCCAAGCCCGAAACAAACTGCTTATTGCTGCCCAGCGGTTGGAAGCTTACGGGCGCCTAACCGAAATCCACTACTACGGACCCGCTCTTCACCGCGCAGCCACCAGAGAAGTCTTACAAGCCCTTTTGACAGCAGCTACGGGACTGCCTCGGGAGAAAGTCCATGTATATCATGACCTTTTGGGTGCAGCTCGGGCGGCATGGGGAAAAAGCGCGGGAATTGTGTGCATTCTGGGCACAGGCTCCAACTGCGCAGCTTGGGACGGGGAAAATATCACCCGGCAGGCGGGCGGGCATGGCTATCTCCTTGGGGATGAGGGCAGCGGCGCAGACTTAGGACGAAGTTTTCTCAGTGCCTTGCTCTATGATGAGGTGCCTACTGAGCTCCAAGAAGCTTTCTGGCGATGGAACCCCTTCTCTAATGTCCAAAATGCCTTGGACCTGCGCAGCGCCGTGTACGCTTCTCTTCGTCCTTCGGCTTTTTTGGCGCAGTTGGCTCCATTTCTGAGCGGACAGGTCCAGCATCCGTGGGTGCAGGCACTGGTACGACAGCGGTTTCAAGCATTTATTCAACGTACATGGGGACGATGGCAGTCAGGAGAAAAAGTCCGATATGTCGGGGGCATCGCCCGGGCTTTTGAAACGCTGCTAAGAGAAGAGACCTTGCGACATGGCGGTCAGTGGGCAGGTACCATTCCCAGCGTAGCCCAAGCCCTTGCAGAATACCATGCACACGCCTGAATGGCTCTGGATACCCCGCTTGAGCCGAATGCCCTTACGGTCAGAGCCTTCGCACCGCAGCGAACAAGTATCTGAACTCCTCTGGGGCGAGCCTCAGCAGGTTTTGGACTATGAAAAAGGGTGGCTGCTCGTGCGCGGATGGATAGATGGCTACGTCGGCTGGGTGCCAGCCGGCACGCTCCATCAGGCATACTATGATGGGAGTGGCTGGGCAATCGTCAAGCGACGATGGGCGATTCTACACTACCATACCCACCCCATCGGTGAAGTGCCTTTTGGAGCGCTTTTCCCTCGGTCGGGCATCTGGCGCACAGCTATCGGAGACTTTTGGGTAGAGCCGCTCGCCCTCCTGCCCTTAGAGCCGCATGCATGGGAGGAGGGGTATGTGGAGGCGATTTTCCAAGGCGTACCATATCAGTGGGGCGGAAAGTCCCCCGCTGGCATAGACTGTTCGGGACTGACCCAGATCATTTATCGCTCCATGGGACGACGCCTACCTCGAGATGCTTACCAGCAAGCCGAAGTAATGCTCCCGACCGCCGACCCCGTCCCAGGCGACTTAGCCTTTTTCACTGACCCAACAGGAGAAAACATCTCCCATGTAGCTCTCTACCTTGGCGCAGGCTATCTACTCCACGCGACACCGCAGCAGGGCGTACATCGGGCGCCCTTAGAAGGGCTCTTTACGCATACTTTCCACAGCTTTCGTACTTTCATAACGGAAGATTTCGTTATTTAGACGAAAGTGTGAGCTGTGGCGGTCCTCGTCCTTAACTACGACTACCAGCCCATCCACATCACGAGTTGGAAGCGGGCTATCGTGCTCATACTCAAGCAAAAAGCCGAAGTCGTAGAAGTGCGTCCCGACCGCAAGCTCCGTACCATGCGGGCTGAGTATCCTTTTCCAAGTATTATTCGGCTAATGCGATATGTGCCCGTCCCATATAAGCATATTCCCCTCACGCGACAGAATATCTTTCGGCGGGATGGTTTCCGCTGCGCGTACTGCGGCACCTCCCAACATCTGACCATAGATCATGTAATCCCCCGCAGTCAAGGGGGCGGAGACACATGGGAAAATCTCGTCACCGCTTGCGAGTCCTGCAATCGCCGCAAAGGCAACCGTACCCCCCAGCAAGCTGGCATGCCGTTGCTTATTCGTCCGCGACGCCCGCATTATCTACTCTTTTGGCTGCGCGGCGCAGAGGAAATAGATACCTCTTGGCGCCCTTATCTTATGTTAGAGCAGCGTGCATGACCTTGCCCACTGGGTTTTTTTCCCCCGAATGGCTCTATTATGAGGGAAGGTTGTGGCACCGACCAACGATTACTTTACAAGCAGGACAAGTAGTAGGTTTGGTCCCCCATAGACTGCCCGAAGCCCGTATTATTGATGGGCTTTTATCCCCTTGCTGGGTCAATGCCCACACTCATTTAGAGTTATCTCATTTGCGGGGGCGAATCCCGCCCGCACGCGGGATGAGCGACTTCATACAGCGGATGGGACCTCAACGCGGTAGCGCTTCTTCCGCCGAGATACGCCAAGCCCTCATGGCTGCCCAGCGTGAAGGCACTTGCGCTTTTGTCTCCCACCAAAATATCCCCCTTCCGACTGACGCTATCCCGCCGGGCGTTTTTGTGCAACCGCTGATAGAGTACTTTGGACTGCGGGCCCGCGGGAGCCGCCGACGATTGCGCGCCCGACAAGCCAGCGAAAAAGCTCCATCCACGCCCCATAGCTTCTATGCACTGAGTCGCTCCCTGCTGCGCAGAGCTCGACGCCCCACGCCTTTTCCTCTCAGTATCCACTTCATGGAGAGCATAGAAGAGCGCCTATGGCTGGAAAAAGGCAGAGGACCTTTTGGACTTCTTTTTCGGCGATTTGTGCGGCGCCCGCGCCCGCCCCGCTGGCAAGCTCACCTCAAAAGGCTCATCCGACGCGCCCCCGCTGTCTGGCTCGTCCATGCCACCGAAGCCCCCCTTCCCCTCATGCAAAAGCTCCTGAACCGCTACCCTACCCTCTATATCGTCCTCTGCCCCGAAGCCAACGAATACCTTTTCAGACGCACGCCCAACCTTGCTTTTTGGAAAAAGTACCCCGACAGGCTTCTACTGGGCACAGATAGTTTAGCGAATAGTCCTTCGTTATCGGTGTGGGGTGTCATTCGCCGGTTATGGATGGCGGGCTTTGGATGGGAAGCTATCCTCAAGGCTGCTGTGGATACCCCGCGCCGATGGCTTGCAGCTCCGCCCGCATGGACTGTCGTTGCTCCTCTGGGCAAAAAGGGAGAGATATTGCCTAAAAGCCAGCCCCTAAGCCTGATAGAAAGCGAAGTCGCAGCTGGATGGAGCTGAGGGGAAATAGCACGCTAAACCTTCCTAAATGGCAGAAAAGGTGCAATCTCGGCACACCTGCGCCTACCTTTTACCA
>CAZZMF010000105.1:0-5071 GCA_964655255.1 uncultured Sphingobacteriaceae bacterium | reverse complement strand
ACATTATTACAAGAAGGGGACTCGTTCGCCCCAGCGGTCTGTCCTATGCATGCCTGAGGTTCTATAATCAGAGAGCGACCATCGACAGTGTTAGATATGCTCTGATAGTTCACGGTCATGGAACAGGCGGGCATACTACTAAAGGCGATGCGGGTGCGGCGATTCTGGGAACTGGACGGATTATTCAGATACCTTCCGACGCCACTATTTTGGTTGGCGACGGCTACATAGATCGTACCGGCGCCGCATAGATTGCTTGCACTGGGGATATAGGTGGGCGCATTTCCAGTAAAAATCAGCACCCAGGTGCTGGCGGGAATGTCTTGACCATTAGAGATGCACTGGAAGGTAGTGCCAGAGCAGGCAGTGCTATTTAGACTGCTGACAAGGGAAGCGGGACACGTCCAGCCGATGGCGCAGTTATTACATATCCAGTTCGTAGGGTTATCACAATCCGGTTGAGTATTATTTGGACGGACAGGGAAAGAGATAGCGAGCTGGTCAATATTGAAGCCGGGACCCGACCAGATGAAGAGGTACTCATTGAGCCCCTCCTGCTGTCCATCCCCACAGGCGTCAAACTGGATATACCGCACATACGGGCAGCTTGATTGTCCCCATCCAAGGGCTACGAGCAAGCCAAGGAGCCATCGCCAGCGCATATCACTACAAAGATGGCGAGCGTGTATGAAGCGGCGGTAAATATGCCTAAAGTCTGGTAGGCATAAGGCTGCGGTTATCTATTGCTTGTGCAAGCGAAAAGGTGAATCAGAATGGCGCTTTGCTTTCATCACCACTTCACATATCTGAGAGTATCTTTGCCTTGGTGATACGGTGGATAGGCATTTTGAGCCTTCTTTGGGCACAGGCGAGCTTTGTGGAGAAGCAGGCAGACCGGGGCAACTTTCGCATCACGGTCAATAACCTCGGCATGATCGGCAATAGCTTCAAAGGCAGTTACCTTGTTCAGAACTTCAAATCCGCCGAGTACCCCAAAGGTTCCAGCATAGAGCATGTCTTTGAAGGGGGGCTTTGGATCGGCGCTAAAAAAGGCAATACCATCGTTGTTTCCACAGGCGCCATAGATGACCCGACGGGCTATATCACAGGAAAGGCGGGCTTTGAGTTTTCTGCGGAGCCGGGCGCGACCCTGCTGGAACGCAGTTCTCTACCCGACCAGGTTACCTATCATCCCGCCGCGGTCTCTCATCAGGATTTCGTCTCGGACTTCACCGATAGATACACCATCGTCCCGGGAACGCAAATCCCTATCCAGGGGCTGGAAAATGGTCCTCTGGGAGCTGACGTGCACTTTGAAGCGTATAACTGGAACTACAGCTTTGCGAACTTCTTCCTTCTGTACAACTTCACCATCAAAAATGCCAGCACAGAAACATGGGACAGCGTTTATATTGGGTACTGGGTGGACCCTGTGATACGGAATACCGCTATCACACCCGCTGGGTCAGGGGGCACAAACTTTTATAACAAGGGCGGGAATGGCTATTTGGATACGCTTTTTATGGCGTATGAGTTTGATGTCTCGGGGAATCCGGGCTTTACGGATACCTACTTTGGGCTAAAGTTTTTAGGGAGTGAGTATCGGGGGGAGTTTTATCATCCGGCGCGGCGTCCGACGCCTCCGCCGGGCTTCAAGGTAAACTTTCATAGCTGGACTTTTCGGGATTTTACTGGGCAGTTTCGCTCGCCGCAAAATGACGCTCAGCGTTGGGAGAAAATGAGCACTTCACTGCGGGACAGAGCGGATTGGGCCACTTTTGTGGTGCCCTCTCTGCGCACTGCTGGGAATCGTTCTGTATTAGTATCTGCCGGTCCCTTTCTGAATGTCCAGCCAGGCGATAGCATAAATATCGCTTTCGCCTTTGTCTTTGCCCGCAAAACGCCGGATGGCAATCCTAACTCCGCCGATACTCCCCAGCAAAAGGAAGAGTTTATTCGTCATGCGAGCTGGGCACAAGCCGCCTATGACGGCGAAGATGCCAACTTCAACGGCATCTTAGACCCCGGCGAAGACCTCAACGGTGATGGAAAACTGACGCGCTTTATACTCCCCAGTCCCCCTAATATCCCGCGTATCCGATACGAGATAGAACCCAACGTGATCCGTCTTTACTGGGATGCTTCGGCAGAGGAGAGCATAGACCCCATTACCCGTAAAAAGGACTTTGAGGGCTACCGCATCTACAAAACGACCCTGGGTTTTGACGTCAAGGATGTCGTGGATGTGCTGAAAGAGCTCAAGCTCATTGCCCAGTACGATAAACCGGGCAATGGCATAGGATACGATAATGGCTTCTCAGCGATACGGCTGCCGGAGCCAAAGTACTTCCCAGGCGATCCCACGCCCTATGTATATCTATACGAAATCAAGGGCGTGACCAACGGTTGGCAACATGCCATCGCTTTGACAGCTTTTGATGAAGGCGACCCCGACCGAAACTTAGAATCGTTGGAGAGTAGTAAGGATGCGACGCTGCGACGAGTCTTTGCTGGCGCTCCGCCAAATAGGGGCTTTGCTTTCGGCGACCCGTACGTGTATCCGAACCCTTACTATGAGCGGGCTGCATGGGAGGGACCTTCACAAGCCCATGAGGATAAACGGATTATGTTTGCAAACCTCCCACCGCACTGTGAAGTCTCCATCTATACCGTCGCCGGGGATCTGGTCTATCGCTTTGAGCACCACGAAAATGACCCTGCCGCTCAAGCGCGTGATAGCCGATGGTTTGAGACCTATAGCAACCCGAAGCAGCTCACTATGAGCGGCGGCGAACATGGTTGGAACCTCCTCTCCCGCACTGGGCAGATTATTGCGCGGGGACTGTATGTCTTTGCAGTAAAAGACCTGGATACGGGGGAGACCCGAACAGGAAAGTTTGTCATTATCCGATAGCCTTATGAAAACGCAGCGTATAATCGTAGTCGGCTTGCTGATGGGCATGCTGCTGGCGCAGCAGCCTCCTCTCAAGACTATTTCTGAGATTCAAACACCGGTAAACCTTGCCGCTGGCAACGACACCTCTGTCCTCCATGGGCAGCAGGTACGAGTGCGAGGCGTCGTAGTGACGGAATGCGGTTGGCATCGTCAGTATGGTGTGAGCGGCGGTCCAAACAGTAAGCGGTGTAGCATCTGGCTCTTGGACACAGTACCCCCCTATCGGGGACTGCAGATCCGCCGGCAGAACACAACCGATATGCCGCCGGGCTTCACAAATCTCGTTCAGGGGCAGTATGTGGAGCTCACAGGGACCGTAGGCTACTTCCAGGGCGAGATCCAGCTCAACATAGACACGACGGTAACGCCGCAGATACTTTCGGTCGGCGTGCCTATCCCCCCACCTACCGAAATACAACTGAATGACCTCAACTTCCCTAACGGCTCTCATAACATTCAGTCTGGTGAGCAGTGGCAAGGCAGCTTCGTCAAAGTGCGCAATCTTACCGTCACGAATGTAGCCACTAACCCTCTGCGCATCACCGTCGTAGATCAAAATGGTAATCAGGGGCTTATCTTCGGGGAGTTCAAGGGGCTGACTAATAGCTACCCTGTCGGTACCCGCCTGGACTCTGTGAAGGGGATCGTTTTGCACTATTGGCCCTCTTCAGGGACGCCAATGTATGAGATCTGCCCGTGGCATGATAGTCTCATGTATGTAGGTAATCCCGTTCCCGCTGTGGCGAACCTCCGTCGTACACCTGTCTGCCCTGGCTCTACTAACGCCGTGACGGTACAGGTAGATGCTACTGGTAGCAGTTCGGATCCGATTACGCAGGTGCGGCTTTACTGGGCGACGGGTGCCAGTACGACTTATTCACGTATCAACATGACGCAGGTGCCTTCTACATCCACTTATGAGGCGACGATCCCGGCGCAGCCGGAGGGGACTTTTGTACATTACTTCGTAGTGGCGGAGGATCAGAGTGGCGATACGGTGAAGTTCCCACGATTTGAGCCGCAGGCTTATACGGTACGGGATGCGGGGTGTCGGATATCGGACATTCAGCGGGTGATTCCGTCCGTGTGGTATAGCTACAATCCCGCGGCGCGCCGCGACTACGTAGGCAGCGGCTATGCGCGTCTCAGCGTGTCTGATGTGCGCGGCGTGGTGACCGCCAGCGAAAACGACTTGGGCTATATTTACATCCAAGAGCCGGGCGTGCCGCAGTGGGCAGGCATCTGGGTGCGCACGACCAGCGCCATGCCAGCTTTGAATATCGGCGATAGCGTCGTCGTCAATAGCGCTATTGTAGATGAATACTTCGGCTTGACGAATCTGCGCGACGCAGATGTGACGCGTATCGGTCCTGCCTCGGCACCGATTCAGCCCACGCTTCTCCCTTTGAATGTAATCTACGGTGATACGCAGTATGCGGCGACAGAGCCGTATGAAAGTATGTTGATTCGCTTTCGTCACGATGATCCCTCACAAGTCCTGAAGGTGGTACAGCCGAAAGTCTCTACGCAAAGCCAACATGCGGGGGATTATCGGGTGGGTATGGATCCAGGCGACCCGCTACGGGGCATTCGGGTGCTTGCCGGGCGACAAACTACTAATATCTTCTCCTCCCTCAAAGTCTCCTATGTAAATGACAGCGCGTGGGCAGTAACGGATGGGCTCATAGACCCTACGCTGCCTCTTTGCGTGGTGGGGGATACAACGGAGATGGACAGCCTGCAAGGTATCCTCACTTATCAGTGGAACTTCGTCAAGCTGCTGCCCCGAAACAATCAGGACTTTTTCAGAGTGCAGAAAAGCAGCTGCCGTCAAGCGCAAGGTGGGGGAGGGGATCCTTCTGCTATCGCAGTGGGCGAGCCCTTGCCGCTGTGGCTTGGTCCAAATCCAACGAGCGGCATGCTTCACCTGAGCGTTCCCATAGAAATCGGTGAAGTGCGCCTCTCCCTCTATACTTTGCAAGGGCAGCAGGTGGCTCAGACAACCTTCGTCGGGGTATATGACTGGGATCTGACCGCCCTTCCTGCCGGCGTCTATCTCCTGAAAGCCGAAGCAGCCAGTAGCCATATTCTCCTTCGCCTTGTGCGCTTCTGATA
>CAZZMF010000104.1:0-5126 GCA_964655255.1 uncultured Sphingobacteriaceae bacterium | reverse complement strand
CCCGTACATGGCGTCAAAGCCTATTTTGAGAGGAAGCTGCGCCAGCGCCCGCAGGTCAAAACGGCTCTTGATGTAGTTATAATACAGCGCCTCCATGTCATATATCTCTATTTGCCGCGACTCTATGAGCGCCTCCCACTGGTCTGGCACTTCAACGGGTGTATCCGGTATGAGCGGCTCAATCTCTTTTAGGATAGACACGGGCGCAGGACCGCCAAAGGACGCTTTGAGCTTATAGCCGGAGTATTCGGGGGGATTGTGAGAAGCTGTAATAACGATCCCCAGATGGCACTGGTGCTGCATCGTCGCGAAAGAGACCATCGGTGTAGTGGCATAGGAGGGGCTGAGATAAACCTTCACGCCGCGCTGGGCAAGCTGCTGAGCGACCGCTTCAGCAAACTTATCCGAGAGAAAGCGGCAGTCATATCCTATCATGACCTTCGGCTGGGGAGCCTGACGCAAAAGCCACTGCGCTGTACCTTCAGTGATGCGGCTGAGATTGTCAAAGGTGAAATCCTTGGCAATCACCGCCCGCCAGCCATCAGTCCCGAATCGGATAGGCTTCATGCCGCAAAGTTAGCGGCGTGGATACAGGTCTGCATACAAGGTCTCTATGTCGCGCAAAAGGCGCAGGTGGCTGTACCGCTCTCGTATGACGGGCATAGCGGCGCGAGCCTGAGCTTGGAGTTGGGGAAGGGTTTGGAGGAAAGAGACGAAGGTTTTGTCCAGAGGCTCATGGAGGAGCATTCCCCAGCGTCCGCCTTCTAAGACGTCGGGCACGCCCCCGACTGGCGTCGCTGCCACTGCCGTCCCACATGCCAGCGCCTCTATGAGGGTGACGGGCGTGCCTTCATTATCGGAAGTGAGTACGACCGCATCCACGGCTCGCAGCACCACCGGCATATCCCAACGCATCCCTGCCCATATCACGGGCAGGTTGAGTTGCTGGGCGAGCTGCACCCAAGCTGCCCGCTCCGGTCCGTCCCCCACTAACACAAGCCGAAACGGTATCCCTTGTTGATGAGCGGCGGCGGCGGCTCGTAGGAGTTTATCTACCCGTTTGATAGGCACCATCCGTCCTATCCATGCAATCAGCGGCACTTGGGCATCTCCTTGCCATAAGCGCCGCAGCGCCTGTACCGCTTCGGGGGTGTATGCGTCCAACCGCTCTAAATGAAACCCCAAGGGTATGACGACAAACTTCTCTGACGGAGCAATCCGAAAGCGCTCCACAAGCTCCTGTTTTTGCCGGGGGCTGATAGCAATAATCCGATGCGTGAGACGAGCCAATAACCGCTCTACGATTCGGTACATGTACGATACGACAGGCGAAAAGTACCCCTCCAACGAATGCCCATGAAAAGTATGCACACGCACGGGCACGCCAGCAAGCCATGCGGCTACTCGCCCCAGAGCGCCCGCCTTAGCGGTGTGGGTATGGACAATATGGGGTTTCCATCGGCGCATGAGGCGCCATAGCCACCAGAGGGCTCGCACATCATCCCATAAGGAGGGCTCGCGCCGCAGCGTCGGAATGTATTCCACTGGAACGCCATACGCCTCTATCCATGCTTCGGCACGCTGCTCTCCGATAGGCTCTTGCCCAGCGACGAGAAGCGTCTCATACCGCTCAGGATCCAAATCTCGCGTCAATAGAAGGACATGGTGCGCTGGTCCGCCTATATTCAAGCGGCTGATGAGGCGCAGCACCCGCACCCGCTCCACACGGCGAAGGTAGAGCATGCCCACGACCGTGCCCTCCATCCAAAAACCAAACTCTCACAACTACCGCTGGTGAGGCCTTGCGTATATGCGGAAGTACGTATATTTGCAGTGATATGCGGTACCTTACATTACTCGTGGTAAGCTGCCTATCTCTGAGGCTACATGCGCAGTGCGGAACCTGTACAGTGGACATAGCGAACAGTCCAAACCCTTATGGCTTCAACCCTGACACTTTAGACCTCCCTGCAGGCATAGACACTTCACTAACCATACAATTCACTTTTCCAGACAGTATCAGGCAGGGGGCATTCACACTATATCCAAACTATGCGATATGGGTGGATAGCCTGCGTCTCCTAAATGGGCGAATCACCAGACGAGGCGGTAATGCCCCATTTGCTTACGATCCTCAAAATCCTGAAAATGGAGCGATAGTGTTCAATATCCCTCACGTAAATAAAATCGACCAGGGCACAAACTGTCAGGCAAACTTTGTCATATATAGAAATCCAGGAACATCCGCTGGTCCCGCAGGAGGCACTCCTCCTCGCGGTTGCGCAAGTGTATGTTTGCGCACCTCCGCCACCCCGGGATGCGACATGCTCCTCGTCAGAGTGCGAGTATTTGTTCCTCAGCTATCGGATGCAGACAATAAGGATACCACTAACCTTGCTCCCATCATACTTGGAAATCCAGCATGGTTGGATACCATATTTCGTTATCCAGTGCGCATAGGCGGGGCGACCTGCACATCCGCGGACTATCCTACTGTGACTACTCCCCGCGCTCAGTGTCAACCCTCTTCCTTATTGAGTAATAATGGAGTCGCCACTCTATCTATCTTTCCCAATCCTGCTATACAAAACGCCGAGATTCGCTTCACACTTTCTCAATCCTCTAGCCTTACCCTCCGTGCGATCGCTGCCGACGGACGCGAAGTCTATCGTCATACGGGCACATATTCTGCGGGTGAGCACACGCATACCCTTCGCCTCCCTGCGGGCGTGTATGTCGTTTCCGTCGGAAGTGGGGATAGCTGGATCAGCCAGCGCCTCGTCGTCGTAGAATAACCTGCGCTTCTCATATTTTTCTGTGTGGGCGGAGCGCTAAGCTTCGCCCGCATTATTTTTAGAAAAAGCCATACTTTTGGGGTATGAGACTCATCCAGCTTTGTACAGCTTTGGCTATCGGCATCGTGTGGGCACAAAAAGGCGTAGGCGGCTTCGGACGAGTCGGCATCGGGGGCACTTACGGACCCCATCTGATAGGTGCATCTTTTCGTCTGCCATTGGGCTACAGTGAGTTCACCTTCGTAGAAATCGCGGGAGGGATGGGACGCTCCAAAGCCCCCAACCTCACCGGGCTGCAAAATGGCTACGTCATCGGCATGGGCATGAATCAAGGGCTGCTCGGCAACTGGCTCACACGCGACTGTGGGATATACTGGTTCCTTCCATACTTAGACTTAGGCGCGCGGGCTTACTATTATCCCAAGCTCTCCCAGCCTGATGGTAATGGCGGCACTACCGAAAAGTCCATCGTTGTACCTGACCTCTACGCCGGGCTTGGCACGCTCTTCAATGTCGTACAACACTTTGAACTCTTCGGGTCGGTGCGAGTACGGGGAGAAGTGTTGGATAAGTTCGAGCCCGCTTTTAGCTGGCAGGTGGGGGCGCGAGTGAGCTTTGGGTATTGATATGGTGTGGGCACTGTGGCTACAAGTGCTGTTGCGTGGGGTGTGGATTCATCGGGGGGACGGTTCGCTGACGGTCCAAGGCGATGTGCTGCTGCAAGGCGATAGTATAGCCGCCGTAGCACCGGTTATTGCTGCCCAGCCCAGTTGGACGGTTATAGAAGCGCGCGGCAAACATCTGTACCCTGCCCTCGTTGCGGTGGGAACGCCTTTGGGACTGATAGAGGTAGAAGCGGTACGGGCGACTCGTGATAATGCTGAAGTCGGCGACTTTACGCCCGAAGCTGCCGCTTATACCGCTTATAATGCCGACTCCCGCGTGCTTCCCACCCTCCGAGCCAACGGCATACTCTACGCGGAGTCTGTCCCTCAGGGCGGGCTGATCGCAGGACGCTCTGCCGTAGTGCGCCTTATCGGACGCACCCGCGAGGAAGCCGCTGTACTTCCCTTGGCTGTACTCCACCTCTATCCGCCTTCGCTGCGCCCCTCTGTGTATGCTTCCCACGAGGAGCAGAAAAAAGCCCATGAGCGCGCTACCGAGACTTGGAAACGAATAGATCAGTATCTCGAGAACGCTACCCGCTGGTGTAGGGGTGACTCCAGCGAGCAGAATATCAGTTTCTCAGCACTGTGTCCCTACCTACGAGGGGAAAAGCCCGTCGCTTGGCATGTGGAGACTGCGGAAGACATAGAAGCCGCCCTGCGCCTCTCCAAGCGATACAATCTTCGCGCCGCTATCGTCGGCGGCAGCGAAGCCCCCCGAGTGGCTTACCTTCTGCGCAGAGATAGCGTGCCCGTGATACTTGTACGAACTCACCGACTTCCTCCTCACGAAGATGCTCCCATAGATTATGCCTACACTTTGCCCAAAGTCCTCTTGGACAGCGGGATAACCGTCATGCTCTCACATGAAAGCTTCTGGAATCAGCGCAACTTAGCCTATCAAGCTGGCACCGCCGTCGCGTATGGCGTGCCCGCAGAAAAAGCTCTGGCTATGATCACGAGCGTTCCCGCCCGGTGGCTCGGGCTGAATAAAGTAGGCATCATCACGCCGGGCTATAAAGCTTCTCTCGTCCTGAGTGAAGGCGACCTTTTGGATATTCCTACATCTCGCCTTCTGCGGATTTGGATTGAGGGGCGCGAGATACCCCTGTCTGACAATCCTCAAGAAATCCTTTACCAAAAATATCGATGAGCCAGCCGCTGTTTTTTGACCTGCATGTGCATAGCACGCTCAAGCCGTACATGCTAAGCGCGGTGGATTCGCCATGGGAAGATTATGACCAGACGACGCCGGAGGAGCGCGTTCGGCGCACGCCTCGTATTACGCGAAGCGACTTTACGAAGCTGCTACGCTCAGGGACACGAGTCATCACCTTAGCACTTCACCCGATAGAGCGGTATCTCATAGCGGCACTCACGACGCGTCCCGTAATGTATGCACTGGTCTTTCGGATGCGATTAGAACGGGTGCGACAGGTGCTCCAACGCAATCCCTTTACTATTCTACAGCAGGAGTATAATCTGCTCATGGCTTATGCCCGTCAGCCCGATGGTCCAGGCGAAATCATCATCGTACGACGCCCAGAAGACATAGACGCGGCTCTGGCTTCTCCACACAAAATAGCTGTCATTCTTGCGTTGGAAGGCGCACATGCGCTGGGTTTTGAATACAGAGGGTATAAGTTTCCATCTATACGGGGCTTTG
>CAZZMF010000103.1:0-5175 GCA_964655255.1 uncultured Sphingobacteriaceae bacterium | reverse complement strand
ACTACGGGCGTAATGGGACCTGTCTTTTTAGAGTGCCCGATGGACATTCTCTTTGACCGCGCAAGCGTGGATGAAGTGGAGGTACCCACCGAGATAGATCCTTTTCCCGTTTTGGAGGTACAGGTAAAAGTGGCAGCGGACTTGCTCCGAGCTGCGGAGCGTCCAGTTTTACTTTTGGGGAGTCAGATTCTCTTTTCTCCATGGGCGACCAAGGTTCGCGATTTGATAGAGGCGCTGGGCTTGCCCACTTTTGCCAACGGCATGGCACGGGGAGTGCTCGGAGCACATCATCCGTTGTTTTTCCTTCATTCCAGAAAAGCTGCCCTTGCGCAAGCTGATGTAGTAGTGCTTGCAGGTGTGCCGTTGGACTTTCGCCTCAACTACGGCGCTTCCATCAATGAAAAAGCTCAACTTATTCGGATAGACCGCGATGCTACCGAACTTTCCCGCAATCGTACAGCCGCTGTATCAGTTCATGGTGATCCTGGAGACTTTCTTGCTAAGCTGGCGAAGGTTTTTTCAGTGCCTTCGCATGAGTGGCGGGCATGGAAAGAAACCCTTCTACAGGAAGAGCACGCCCGGCAAGCCCGTATAGAAGCTGAAGCCGCTACTTCTACCCGCCCCGTCAATCCCCTGCGCTTAGGACTGGAAGTGAATAAGTATCTCTCGCCTAAAAGCATCGTTATTGGAGATGGGGGGGATATTGTGGGGAGTGCGGCTTATACGGTGCGTCCGCGAGGGTTAGGGCAGTGGCTGGATGCTGGACCGCTGGGGACCCTCGGTGCAGGCGCCCCTTATGCTATCGCAGCAAAGCTCCTGTATCCTGACAGCGATGTATGGGTGATCTTCGGCGATGGGGCTTTTGGACTCAATGGCATGGAATACGATACCGCTGTGCGCTTCAACTTGCCTTTCGTCGGCGTGATAGGCAACGACGCCGCATGGACTCAGATCAAACGCGCACAACTGCCCTTTTACGGGCGGGCTATCGCCACCGAACTACGCCTCACCCGCTATGATAAAATGGTAGAAGCTCTCGGTGGATGGGGCACTTTCGTAGAAGATACCACCGAGTTGCCTCAGGCACTGGAAGCGGCTCTTGCTTCCGGTAAGCCCGCCCTCGTCAATGTGCATATCGGCGAGACCGACTTCCGAAAAGGCTCCATCTCCATGTGAAAGAAACCATCCGTCCCCGCCCTCTCCTCGTGCAGGGGAAAGGGAAATAAGCGTATCCCCTCTATGCTTATGCTCCTTCACAAAATGCCGTAGAGCTTATGGCAGGCTTTCATAGTACTTTTGGGTATGCCACGGGCTTACATCTCTGGGGTAGGCATGTACGTACCCCCAAAAGTCATCCGCAACGATGACCTCAAGCAGTGGTATGACACCAGCGATGAGTGGATCTATACGCGTTCGGGCATCAAAGAGCGGCGCTGGGTAGAAGAGCCCGCCAGCACCGCCGAACTTGGCTTATATGCTGCGCAGGAAGCGCTTCGGCAATCAGGTAAAACAGCGCAGGACATAGACCTGATCATTTTTGCCACGCTGAGCCCGGATATGTACTTCCCGGGCTCGGGCGTGCTCCTCCAGCATAAGCTCGGCTTAGAGACGACGCCGGCATTAGATATTCGTCAGCAGTGTTCGGGCTTTGTGTATGGGTTGAGCGTGGCAGATCAGTTTATCCGCACGGGCATGTACAAAACGATCCTCCTCGTCGGCGCTGAAATCCAATCCACCTGGATAGATTACAATCCAGAGGGGCGCGCGGTAGGGGTGCTGTTTGGCGATGGCGCCGGCGCAGTCGTCATAGAAGCTACGGATGATCCCAATCGGGGCATCCTCTCTACGCACCTGTATAGTCAGGGAGCTTATGCGATGGAGTTGTGTGTAGCGGAGCCGTCTTCGGCGACGCGCCGGCATGAGCTGCCCGGAAGCTACGGCATGCGCCCCTACATGAACGGTAAAGAGGTCTTTCGTCACGCTGTGCAGCGTATGGGCGAAGCCGTCCAGATCGCTCTGTCCACCCAAGGGTGGAAGCCCGACGAGGTGGATTTATATGTCCTTCATCAAGCCAACATCCGCATCGTGCAAGCGGTGGCGGATTTTTTCAGCCTGCCGATGGAAAAGTTTTTCAACAACATCCACAAATACGGCAACACCACGGCGGCGAGCATTCCGATTTGTCTGTATGAGGCGCAAGCCGAAGGGCGACTGAAAGCGGGCGATAAAGTCATACTGGCGGCATTTGGGTCGGGATTCACTTGGGGAAGTGCGGCGCTGATATGGTGAAGTGGCTACTGAATGTGCGTGGGAAGTCCTGGGGAGATACCCTTGCGCTTTGGGTAAATGCGGCTTTCTGGTTTCCACGCCGCTGGTGGTATGAGTGGCGGTATGGGGATAAAAACCGAGCGTGGGAAGCGCTTGTTTCGCAGCAGCCCGAGCGCCATTGGTTGCGCTGGCCCCTCTCCTTGCAGAGGCGCTTTTATCGCTGGAAGAAACGAATCTGGGTAGATGCTCTCGGGCTTACATGGCTAATGAGTCGCCAACATGAGGACCTGCCCATGTCGTGGCTTTCGCGCCTTCACCAAGCCATCGTAGGCATAGATATCGGCGCTCACCGAGGCTATTGGTCGCTTATTCAGCGGGAAAAAATGCCCACCAATAGTTGGGTGATCCTCATGGAGCCTGACCCGGAGAACTATACCTTTTTGCTGCGCAATCTTGCCTTGAATAGCGTTTCATGGGCGTTTCCGCTACCACTTGCAGGATGGCGTATGCCGGCTCGTTTAGCTCTGCGGGGCGGAGACCACGGTGCAGTGCATGGGTCTTTCGGTTATCGCATAGACTTTCAACAAGAAGGGGATACGCTGGCGACTTCGGTAGATGCCTTGGTACAAGCATTTGCCCTGCCGACCGTAGACTGGATCAAAATAGATGTAGAAGGCGCGGAAGCCGCTGTACTGGAAGGCGCCAGAGACACCCTGCGTCGCTTCGGTCCTACGCTCTGGATAGAGATGCACGACACCTGGGAAGCCGTAGAAGCTATCTTGGCAGACGCAGACTACGAAATCAAAGACCGCATAGAGAAAGGCGCTCATGGACCCTACAAGCGAATCGGCTATCTCTGGGCAGAGCCCCGAGCAGGACGAAGCACTTGAGGCACTTTTGCACTGGTACCAGACCCAGGGACGAAAACTCCCTTGGCGGGAGACGAACGACCCCTATCGCATCTGGGTCATAGAGACGCTCCTCCAGCAGACCCAGATAACTCAGGCGCAGGGGCGCATAGAGCGATTTTTGGCACGCTTTCCCAGCTTAGAGGGGCTGGCTCAGGCGGATTTGGGGGCGGTATTAGAGGTATGGCAAGGCTTAGGGTATTATCAAAGGGCGCACAATCTCCACCGTGCAGCCAAGATGCTGATTGCCATGGGCGGCTGGGAAAGAATCCAATCTGCACCGGATGCGCTTCGCCTGCTGACCCAACTGCCGGGCATAGGAGACTATACAGCGCGGGCGATATTGAGCTTTGCAGGGTGGGGAGCTTATCTACCGGTGGACGGCAATCTCGTTCGGGTGCTGAGTCGTCTATGGGGTACGATGGAACGCGACCGCAGCTACTATCAGCAGCGCGCAGATGCTCTGCCTATCCCTTGGCGACGGCGAGAAGTGGCTTTTGCGCTTATGGATCTGGCGCAGCTCCTATGCAAGCCGCGCCGCCCAAAGTGCCTTCTGTGTCCGCTTGCTCCTCACTGTAAAGCGCTTCAAATAGGGACTCCAGAAGCTTATCCCCCGCCAGGGCGGCAGCGGCAGCGTCCGATTCGGTATTTTCTCCTTAGGCTTTATACCGACAGAGAAGGTGTAGCTCTCGTGCAGCGTCCTGCGCGGGGATTATGGGGAGGGCTCTGGACGCCCCCTATGGAAGAACTGACGGAACCGCCGCAGACGCCGCCGACCTTCAGTCATGAACTTACGCACTTCCGTTTGTGGGGCTATGTAGAAAAAATTGGGGCGCCCCCGCCAGAAGCAAGCCTGATACCGTGGGAGCGCCTACCGCTGTATGGTCTACCTGCGCCTATCTTCCGCTTACTCGCGCAGGAAGCGAAAGCTTGTGGTACTACCTTCCCGACTCAGCACAGATAAATACAATCCTGCTGCCCACTCCCGCACGGGAATAGCCGTTTCCCCGGGAGCAAGGGTACCCTGCCAGATGAGCTTTCCTCCGGTGTCATAAATCCGCATTTCTGCGGGCTGAGTGCCAGGGAGAGATACCCACAGCTCATCCCGGACCGGCACCGGATAAAAACGCACCCCGCTCAGGGCATCAGTACCCTCTACAGTGGCAGTGGTACCATTACTGGTGTAGGTGGCTTCCCAGCCTGCCCGAGTGATGGAGCTGTCTGAAGTGAAGACGATCAGCATGGCGCCACTATTGGCTGTCAGAGTAGGGGGGAGGCTTGTACCGCTGTAAGAGCCAAGGAGCGGAGCGCTGGTCGTCGTACCATCATACACCCGCACAAAGTCGTAGTTAGCTTCGGTAGTGAAGCTGGTGAAAGACAGCCGAACCCATGTAGCGCCGGGCGGTTGAATGAGCCAGCGGCAGTCTGCCCGGTTAGTGTAGTCGCTGACACCGCTCCCATCTGAAATCGTACCCGAAGGGGCGGTCAGGATTGTCGTGCCGCTACAGTAAGCCTGACTGATGGTGGTGTAGTTGAGTGTCCAGCCCTGGTCGGTAATGCTACCGTCCGTCGTGAAGTAAATCGTGGCTTCTGGGATAGCGGTAGTAACGACAGGGGGTAGGTTCGTACCAGAGAAACGCCGTACCATATAGCGGGAGTTGACCAGCGAGCCGTCGTAGATAGTTACAAAGTCATAGCCCGATTCTGTGCGAAACTGGGTAAACTCTATGCGGATGCCGGCACCGGAGCCGGGCTGAATGACCCAGCGGCAGTCGGCATCATTCTGGTAGTCGTTGGCGCCACTGCCATCAGTAATAGTGCCGCTACTGGCGGTAAGGAGCTGCGTCCCCCCGCAGAAGGTCGGCGCAGTGGAAGTATAAGTAGCTACGAAACCAGCAGCATTACCAGAAGCGTTGCTAATAAGGCGCACGAGCATGCTGCCGCCCGTGGAGGTGAGGGTTGGCGGCAGAGATGACCCTGAAAAAGCCCCAAGTCGCGG
>CAZZMF010000102.1:0-5233 GCA_964655255.1 uncultured Sphingobacteriaceae bacterium | reverse complement strand
CACTCATACATGTCAAAGTTAGCATATCTGCTCCGGTTGAGAGCGAGCAGAAACCTTTTAGCGTACAAGCGCACAAACGCAACTCTTGGGTCATAGTTCTCTAAATCTACTCTGATTCGAGTAAATCATATTTTGCCGTAATACGGTGAAAAATATTTTTTTGAATAGCCTAATGAGAGAATAAATTGTAAAAATAACTTTCCAATAAAGCATCTATCTGTGATTTGAGAGATGATAATGCAGCGGGCTGAACGGTGGGAAGCAAACTACGAGAGGAGTAGAGACGCTGTGGTTAGGGGTTATCAAAAAATACTGGTAGCCCTCATAGGGGATGAGAATGGGCTCGTCTCATTCCAAACACATGAGCAAATAGGGTTATAACGCGTATCTGAGGAGGTATCAAGTTATACATTCTCGCACCCTGGAAGGCGTCGGCTATCTGCTGGCGCTGCGCCTGAGGTATCAACCGAAGTTATACATTCTCGCACCCCTCAGCGTCAAGGTGCCTGTATTACCTTTGCCCAGATGAAGAAGCGAGCTATCATATTTAGTGCGTTAGGGCTGCTTTTTGCTCAGCAGTACTACCCCTTTTCCATCGGACACTCTGCAGGGGTGCTCGGTGCGCAGTTCAACCCCGCCTCCATCGCCGACAGCCGATATAGGTTTGACCTTCTCTTTTTGGGGACAAGCCTGAATGTATCCAATAACTATGTCGGCGCTCGGCGGGAACTCCTCACCGACTTCCTTTCGGGGACTCTGAAAGATACGGGCGACTTTCGTAGGAACTACCTCGTGGACGACTACGAAAATACCTCCCCTAAACATGTGCGCTTTGAGCAGCAGTTACTTCTGCCGAGTTTTTTGCTGACGCTCACACCACGCTCTGCTATCGCCATCAATCTTCGGGCGCGCAATCGTATCAGCCTCAATAACGTAGACTATCGCCTCGCTAAGCTGGTCTATGAAGATCTCGTTTATCCACCCTACTGGCGGCAGTGGATAGATGGGGGCAACCTTAGCTTCCAGTATGCTACTTACTACGATTTAGCGCTGAGCTATGCGCATGTGCTCCTGAATGCTGGTCAGCACGTTTTGAAAGCAGGAGCTACTCTAAGGTACCTCCACGGCGTGTATGGCGCATACTTTTATACCGATGATGCAAACTTTCGGTATCAGTTCTATAACGACGACTCGCTCGCCATACAAAATGGAGGGCGTTTTTATTGGGGGCATGCGAAGGACTTTGAGTATAACATATACGAGAAGCTCTTGGACATGCCGCTCAATAGGCAAACGGCTTTTTCGCTGGGCGGAGATATCGGGGTCATCTATGAGTTTCGTCCGCGCATAGAGCGCTACATATACGACATGGATGGGAAAGTCGGGTTAGAGCGGCGCGACCAGGATCGTTATACGCTGCGATTAGGGGTAGCTCTGCAAAACATCAACGGGCGCATGCGCTTCACCAAAGGTCCCCTCAGCAACGCCATAGAGATTACCCCGAATAACCTCGCGCAAGCGGTGCACGAGTGGAATCTCCGCCCTGTGCGGCTCAACTCCGTCCGAGCCTTCAACGACACGCTACGCAATCGGTTTGGGATTGCAGATAGCGCGCCTGATTTTGTCCTGCGTCAGCAGCAGACGCTGAATGTGAGTTTAGACTGGCATGTTGCGGGTCCGCTCTATCTTGGCGGGCTGGGGATGATTCCCTTTGGTAAAAGCGACATGCATCTGCGGGCGCTGCGCTTTTTCTCCGTCTATCCCCGTATAGAGACACCATATGTGACGCTTGGCGTTCCATTCACTATCAACGAGTGGGGCGACAAAAACTGGGGCTTGGCGCTTAAGCTGGGTCCGCTGGTGCTCGGTACGAATAGCCTCGGCTGGATACTGGGCGAGCGGGTAAGTCGGACTATAGACTTTTACTTCATGTTCAAAACGGGGCTGCCCTACCGTAAGCCGCGCGATAGAGATAATGACGGCGTTTCTGATAAGCGCGACGCTTGTCCTACGACTCCTGGGGTCTGGGCATTTCAGGGGTGTCCGGATAGTGACGGCGACCACGTACCTGATAAAGAGGATGCCTGTCCCTTGGATCCCGGTGTGCCGAAGTTCCAAGGGTGTCCTGATACAGACGGCGATGATATTCCGGATAAAGAGGACGCCTGTCCCACCGAGGCCGGCTTAGCCAAGTTCAAAGGCTGTCCGGATACCGATGGCGATGATATTCCGGATAAAGAGGATGCCTGTCCGACCGAGCCGGGTTTAGCGAAGTTTAGAGGGTGTCCTGACCGCGATGGGGATGATGTTCCTGATAAGGAAGATGAGTGCCCGGATCAACGGGGTCTGCCGCAGTTCCGTGGGTGTCCGGATTCTGATGGGGATGGCATCCCTGACAAGGATGACAAATGCCCGACGATTGCGGGGCTTGTAGCCTTCAAAGGGTGCCCAGATAGTGATGGCGACGGCATTCCAGATAAAGACGATGCTTGCCCGACAGCAGCAGGACCGATAGCTTTCAAAGGGTGTCCGGACAGTGACGGCGACGGGCTGCCAGATAACGAAGACCGCTGCCCCACTCAGTCGGGGCCTGTTGAAAACAAGGGGTGTCCGTATGCTGACCAAGACAATGACGGCGTGCCCGATAAAGAAGATGACTGTCCTTTTACGCCTGGTACCCGTGCGAACCGTGGCTGCCCCGAGATCCCCAAAGAACAAAAGCGTATCTTGGACATGGCTTTCCGCAACCTCGAGTTTGAAACGGGGAAAGCTATCATCCGTGAGCGCTCCAAGCCTTACTTGGATACTCTTGCCATGCTCCTTATAGACAATCCGTCCTACAAGCTCAAGATCTCTGGACACACCGACAATCAGGGCACCATGGAGTTCAATATGCGCCTTTCCAAAGCCAGAGCGGAGGCGGTGCGGGACTACTTAGTAGCGCAGGGTGTGTCGGCAGATCGCTTTATTGTAGAGTATTTCGGTCCGCTGCGCCCGATAGCCTCCAACGCCACCCCAGAAGGGCGAGCCCGCAATCGGCGCGTGGAGATGAAGGTGATATTTGAGTAGCGTCTCCAAACGCTAACTCCCTTCCAGCATCAGCCCTATGGGGGCGGCTGTAAAGCCGCCCCTACTAACTTTGTGCGCCGTGATAGAACTCTCCCGTTTGCGTAGCCAGCCCGAGCAGATCATTCAGGCACTCGCGAAAAAAGGACTGGACGCCGCACCTCTCGTAGAACAGCTGCTTGCATACGACGCTGAACGCCGTAGCTTGCAGAAAACCATAGACGATACCCGTGCGCGCCTCAATGATCTTTCTAAAGCTATTGGGCAAGCTATGCGCGACAAAGACACTGCCCGAGCAGAGGCTCTGCGTACTGAAAGCCACTCTATCAAAGAGTCCCTTCCAACCTACGAAGCTCAGATGAGAGAGATAGAGGCGAAAATGGAGGAGATACTCGTACGGCTGCCTAATCCTCCGCATGAGTCTGTGCCAGAGGGGCGTTCAGCGGCGGATAATGTCGTCGTGCATACGGGACCTATCCCGCCAGCCTCTCCAGAAGGGCGCCTTCCACACTGGGAGTTAGCAGAGAAGCGGGGCTTCATAGACTTTGCTCGTGGAGCGAAAGTAACTGGCTCAGGCTTTCCCTTCTATGTCGGAGCGGGCGCAAAGCTCCAGCGCGCGCTCATCCAGTTTTTTCTGGATGAAGCCGAAAAAGCCGGCTATACCGAAATGGAGCCGCCTTTTCTCGTCAATACCGACACCGCTTTTGGTACAGGGCAGCTCCCTGACAAAGACGCTCAGATGTACTACGTGCCGCTGGACGAACTGTACCTCATCCCCACTGCAGAAGTACCCCTTACAAACTTCTACCGCGATGAGATACTGGAAGAGAGCCAACTCCCTATAAAGATTTGTGGGTATTCGCCTTGTTTTCGGCGAGAAGCCGGCTCTTATGGGAAAGATGTGCGGGGGCTCAATCGCTTGCATCAGTTTGATAAGGTGGAAATCGTACAAATCACCCTTCCGGAGAAGTCCTACGAAGCTTTGGAGGAGATGCGGCTTTATGTTCAGTCGCTGGTGGAGAAGCTGGAACTCGCTTATCGGGTAGTGCTTCTGTGTGGAGGGGACATGAGCTTTGCTTCGGCAAAGACTTACGATGTGGAGGTATGGAGTCCTGCTCAGCAGCGGTGGCTGGAGGTGAGTTCTATTAGCAACTTTGAGACCTTTCAGTCTAATCGTATGAAGCTTCGGTATCGGCGGGGCAAACAAACTGCCCTTTTACACACGCTCAATGGGAGTGCTTTGGCACTACCCCGCATCGTGGCGGGCATCTTGGAGACTCACCAACTGCCTGATGGTCGCATACGCATTCCAGCGGCATTACAACCTTACCTCAAAGCCGAATATCTATGAGCTTAGACCTTCAGAAGCTCGCCTCTTTTGCCAAGGAGCAGGGATTTATTTATCCCGGCAGTGAGATTTATGATGGGATTGGGGGGATTTATGATTATGGACCTTTGGGGGTAGAGCTCAAACGGCGCATCACTGATCTGTGGTGGCGAGCGATGACCCAGCTCCACGAGAATATCGTTGGACTGGATGCGGCTATTCTCATGCATCCGCGGGTGTGGGAGGCATCTGGACATGTGGAGGCTTTTCATGATCCGCTGGTGGATAATAAGGTTTCCAAAAAGCGCTATCGGGTAGATACTTTGATAGAGGAATATGCGCAGCGACTGGAGGAGCGTGCCCACAAGGAGACTGAAAAAAAGCTTCGTAAGGCGGGGTTGCCGTTAGAGGCGCTTTCTGATGAGGTGCAGAAACATAAAGACTTCCAGCGGGCGCAGCAGCTCAAAGCGCGGCTTGCTGATGCCATGAGCAAAAAAGACTGGGCAGCCCTCACTGCCCTTTTGCAGGAGGAGAAAATACCATGTCCTGAGAGCGGCGCCACTGAATGGACGCCCGTGCGTCAGTTCAACCTCATGTTTACTACCCGCTTAGGCGCCGTAGCGGAGGAAGCCCAAGAGATATACTTGCGTCCAGAGACAGCTCAGGGGATATTCGTGGATTTTCCGCTGGTGCTCAAAACTGCCCGTCTCAAAGTACCCTTCGGTATAGCGCAAATCGGCAAGGCATTTCGGAATGAGATTATTGCCCGGCAGTTTATTTTCCGCATGCGGGAGTTTGAGCAGATGGAGATGCAGTTCTTTGTCCGACCTGGCACCGAGG
>CAZZMF010000101.1:0-5284 GCA_964655255.1 uncultured Sphingobacteriaceae bacterium | reverse complement strand
ATCCTGACTATTCACCATGTAGAGGGCATAGGTGGATACCCCCCGAGGATCTACTGCGGGGTTCGGTGCGGGGGCATCCGCCGTGCGGATCGTAACATCGTACATCTGGAAATAGCGCACGGAGTTGAGTTCTACGGCGACGAGGCGATTGGGGTTAGGTTGGACGTTGGCGGCACTGCGCAGGATGATGGACTGGCAGCCGTTTGTTTTGCGCCAGCTGGCATCATACCCGCCCTCTACAGTGGTATTGCTGGTAAAAGAAATTGGGTTATCTATGGTGTAGGTGCCGCACTGGAGCTTGAGGTAGCTATTATTACATTGAGCTTTAGCGATAGCGGTGGCGAGGTTAGCGGGATTTGCCCGGGTACCACAGTTGGGGTCGTTCGGATTATTACAACCGCCGGGCGTTACATAGATGACGACACAGGAGACCGGGGGAGGCGGGGGATTGACAGCGACCGGTACGGGTGTCGGCGCAGAGCGACAGCCATTAGCCCCGACCGCTACCACATAATAGGTGGTACTGGTAGGCGGGGAGGCATTGAAGGTAGGTCCCGTATTTACAATAGGACCATTTGGCGCGCCGTCTCGCCACTCGTAGTCCGCTGCACCTGGCGAAGATGCAGTCAGAAATACGCTGCTCCCCGAGCAGATCTGTGCCGAAGAAGGCGTAACGACCGGCGGTGCCGGCAGGGGTAGCACCGTAACGGTAACCTGATCCTGACGACGACAGCCGCCTACGAAGGTAACTTCCAGCGTATAAGTAGTCGTAGTGGTCGGAGAAGCTACCGGATTCAGGATGTTTGGATTACTGAGACCCACAGCCGGCACCCATTGAATGCTCTGAATGTCGCCGGGTGGACCGGCTACTGAGCCATTGAGGGTTACAGACTGCCCCTGACAGATGGTGGCATCCGGTCCAGCATCCACAGGATGAGAGACTCCACCGATCACATTCACGACATATCCGTAGCTATTGACGCCACTGATGGGGCAGGCATCATCTCGCACGGTAACAACAAATACATGCTGACCGATATCCGCAGGGGTCGGGCTCCAGCAGAAGGTCGCCGTCGGATTGGGAGTACCGTTATTATTGACGGTGAAAGATGCTCCTGGAATAGCATTATTCCAGCTGACGGTGAGATTTTGCCCGGGATCCGGGTCAGAGAAGTTCAGGTCAAAACAATAGTTCGCTCCTGTAGCACAAACCTCAAGTGTGTAGGTATTAGCGTTATTCGGGTCGTACGGAACGCCGTTGATACCGGAGGCTGTGGGAAGCTGATTGGTACAGGAGATGACTCGTACCTGCATGTCGCGCAGATACTCACCGATTTTGACGCCGTTTCTGTATTCCTCTACCCGGATACAGATGACACCGATAGCCAACTGACTGGGCGTGAAGCAGACTGTACCACTGCGGGGGTCCACAGTCGTACCTCCGACAGTCGGTAACGGGTTTGTACCACTGAAGCCGCCGCTGTAGTTCACGCTCCCCGTCGGGCTGCTGCCCCTGCAGTAAGTCAGACTAAATACCAGATCGTCGCCATCTGGATCGGTAATGCCAGGATTGAGGCAAGTACGCTGTCCGAGACAGGCAATTGCCGTAGGAGGGTTATTGAATACAGGTGAATTGTTGCAAGGAGCGACGGTATTATTCAGGTTAGTGTAAATAGTGAAGTCATCATCTGCGGGCCCAGTTGTGATTGAACTATTCCGACAGCAGTTAGTGTACCAGAGGGTCCAATCAGAGCACCCCGGGGGCAACTGCAGGGTACCTTCATACACGTGCTCTTCCCAGCCATACGGACCATTTCCACCACAGCGGCTCTGTCCCCCGGGACAGGTGGGGGTCACGTCCCTCACACTTACCCGATTGAGAGAGATAGAGGCATTGACATTACACTGGGTAGAGGAGTACCGCAGGATGATTGGATTTTCTAGGGCGATACCACTACAATCTCTGTACAGCTTTACCCGGATGCGATATCTATTGGGACCGATGCATTCATAAGTAATCTCACCCCCCCATAAGATGAGTGGCACTCAGCGGAGTGAGCATCATCCATACTCCCGCAAGCCAGCCGATTATGCTTAGGCGCCGCATGGAGCAAAGGTAGGAGTTTAGGTGTAAAATGGAAAAAGCATTTAGAGACAGAATGTTCTGAATCGTTGCTATGGCTGACTGAGTGGTAGAAAATCAGGGCTGAGTTGCATTCAGTGAAGAAGTGAGATGGAGCCCACTGACTGTAATCAAATGGCGCTTCGGGGCGGCGGCACCGCAACTGAATATACTCCTTTGGTATTAGGCATAAAAGAGCAGATAAAAAACAAATGCTGCATGAGGCCTAAGCGCCCCATGCAGCGCACTACCTTCCTCCGGAGAAGAGAGGGGATCACTTTTTCGTTGAACTGCCGCTCATGCCGAGCTTACCTTGAGGCGTCAGAGTAGTCACCGCTTCAGGTTGCGAGGCTGGGCGCACGTAGTCAAAACCCACGACGCACATGGATGAGTGAGTTACGTCTATAGTACGCATGGCTCTTATCCACCATATCTTATTGAATAACAAGTTAGATCCCTCGCCTGAACCAGAAAGATCTTCTGAGAACATGAGCCTCCTGAGAAAATATTCAAAGCTACGCCCATACTTCCCTTTCATCTCAATACCTAGCGCAGCTTCGACCTCTCGTGTTTGAATAGACTCCAGGGGAGGACTAGCGTACTTGCCTTCCTTATTGATAAAGCGCACGGTACGCTTAGGCGAGCCTTCACTATCCTTCTCTTTTTCCTCTACTACGGCAATATCATAGCACGGCAGGAAAGGATAGGCATCTGAGAAGCGCGCAGAGATCACCATTTCGCCTTTGGTATTGATGTATCCCCACTGATCGCCAAGCCGAACTGGGGCAAGGCCGGCACCTGCAAAGTCCCTCACCCTGTCATATCGGGGGGATACAATCTGCTCTCCATTCCACTTATAGAGTCCCCACTTGTCCTCTTTCCTAACAAAAATTACCCCTTCTGCGGGATACAAGCGTATGTCTTGAAAATCTATGGGGATGACCACATTACCTTCCTTGTCTATGGCGCCCCATTTACCTGACATGCGTACAGGTGCTAAGCCTTTCACATATGGACGAGCACGCTCCCACCGGGGAGAAACGATAAACTCTCCCTTTTTATTAATTGTACCCCATTTGCCATCCTTCTTGACAAATGCTACCTCTTCCGTAAAGTTCATCACCTCATCATAAGAGGGGACTATGACCTCCTTGCCTTTTGAGTCAATAAATCCCCATTTGCCTCCAATCTTGGCGGGTGCGAGACCATCGGAAAAGAACCTCAAATCTTCATAGATTGTGGGTACGAGTTCCTTACCCTTCTTATCCACGAAACCAAACTTGTCAGAGTTCTCTACCAGTATGTAGTCATCCAACATCCCTATAACATCATCAAAGGATACATTGCTGAGCTCTTTGCCATCCACTATGAAGTAGTACTTGTTGTCGTGTTTGCCGATTACAAGGTCCTCGTCAAGTTGAAAAAGTTCATTATAAAGTGGCGATATGACCTCTTTACCTGCGGGCGTTTTAGCGCCTACTTTGCCTTCTTTATTGCTTACAAAGATAAGCCCGTATGGAGAGATGCTTTCTATGCTTTCATCAGTGTAGGTTGTGAGGAGCTTGCCCTCTTCGGAGTAGATAGAGATTACCCGTTTATCCTCAGATTTGGAGGCGCCGATGTAGAGATTAGCTGTGGGGAGGTAAATAATCTCGTCAAGCATCGCAGAGACTACTATCTTACCTGGATCATCCAGCTTGGCTAATCCGTACCGTACCTCTACGATAGGTTCGGGTTGTGGTGCCGGCTGCTGTAATGGTTGGTAAGCCTGCGCTTCGGGATAGCTTTCTTCAATCGGCTGTGGAGAGGATTGGTACGAGGTTTCCGGTAGGTACGAAGAGTTGCTTGTAGATGAGGACGGGGTAGTCACCGTAACAACTGCTGAGGGGATGAGCTTGGGTTCGGGCAGTTCTGTCAGCAAACCAGCTTCATCCGAGGAGCAGCTCACTAAAAGTAGGAGAGCTGCAATACTTGTGGTAGTAAGGTAAAGACTTCGCATGGAGCAAAGGTAAGGCAAAATGCCCAAACTCCTGATACTCAAAGTGTGTCCGGGCAGTCGTGATACAAATAGCTCGTGTGCAGTGGAGAAGGTACCTTCCAGAAGCCCTGACGGACTTGGAATGGCGATGTTTCTGTCAGGGAAAGCGTGGTTGAGCCAAGAGATTAAGATGCACACGCGTCTGGTGCTAAAACTTTTGCTTTGGAGGCGGCGCTGCCGCACCGCCACCACTCCACGCAACTCAGCGAGAGTACCTTCCAAATCAAACGCTATGCTCCGACGATATAGAGCCCTTGCAGGTTTGCTTCCAGACAGGTCAAGGCATCATCGTGCAAGGTAGCCGTACCTTTGGGCATGCAAGAGTTTTTGCGGTTAGCGGCGCTACTGGTGCTACTGGGCGTTATGATGCTGGTGACGACAGGCATACTTCTGATGATGGGCATAGCGCCTTCTTCGAAAATCAACATCGTGGATGCCGATACTGCTCATCTCGCCGCGGGCGCTAATGCCCTGACGCTAATGATAAGCTTCGGTGGGGCAGGGCTACTGTATCTGATGCTTTTAGGGCGAGCTGAAGGCTGGAAAAAGCTCAAAGGACTGGGGGCGTCGCTGTCCGTGTATGGTTGGATAGGGCTCTTTATGCTGGGGCTTTTTCTGCTGCTGCCATGGCTGGCTCTGGATGCTGATAGCTTTACCTTACCTGCCTCTATGAAAGAGGTGGAGGCTCTATTAGAAGCTCAGGAAGACCAGATAGAAGCACTCATGCGGGCATTGATTCAACATGGGGCGCTGCCGCTGCTTTTATTGTACATGGCGGTTGCGCCAGCGGTAGCTGAGGAGCTTTTTTTTCGCGGGGCTCTGCAGACTCAGCTCGCCCGCATGATGAATGCCCACCTCGGGGTGTGGCTCAGTGCGTTTATTTTCAGCGCTATTCATTTGCAAGTATATGGGTTTATCCCTCGTCTGCTACTGGGTGCGGTGATGGGGTACCTTACGCTCTGGACGGGGCGCCTCGCGCCTGCTATATGGGCACATTTTCTCAATAACGCTTATGCCACTATCATGGCGTATGCGGGTGTGCATTTCCTTGAGCATCCCGAATGGCTTGACTCTACCTATCGCCCCCCTATCTGGGTGGCTCTAATAGGCGCCTTGATAGCTGG
>CAZZMF010000100.1:0-5309 GCA_964655255.1 uncultured Sphingobacteriaceae bacterium | reverse complement strand
CCTACACCATCACCGTGCGCGATGCCAATGGCTGCACGGCAACGCAGGATGTCACAATCACAGAGCCGACCCCGCTGATCTTCGCGGCGCCTACGATAACGAATGTGTCCTGTAATGGCGGCAGCGATGGTTCTGTAACGGTGAGTGTGAGCGGGGGAACGCCTTTACCTAACGGCGGGTATGAGTATAGCATCGACGGCACCAACTGGCAGACCTCCCCGACTTTCACCGGGCTGAGCGCCGGCACCTACACCATCACCGTGCGCGATGCCAATGGCTGCACGGCAACGCAGGATGTCACGATTACAGAGCCGCCAGTCCTGGCTTTCACCTTCACTGTCACGAATGCTCTCTGTCACGGTAGTCAGGGTAGCATCACCTTCCAGGCGAGCGGCGGCGTCGGAGGATATGAGTACGGCGTAGATGGCACCTATGGGTCTAATCCTGTGGTATCTCTGCCAGCAGGGACTTACACCCTCACAGTCCGGGATGCGAATGGGTGCGTAACAGCTGCGCAGACGGCGACGATTACGCAACCAGCGCCCCTGGTGGGCAGTGTAGCTTCGCTGAATGCGGCTACCTGTCGGGAAGGGTCGGATGGGTCGGTGGTACTGACGGCAGCCGGCGGTACCAGTGCAACCGGCACCTACACCTATACATGGGTGAGCCATCCGCAGTACAGTGGCGCGACTGTGAGTGGTCTGGCGCCGGGGGATTATACCGTGGTCGTACAGGATGATAATAGCTGCACGGACACGATACGCTTCACGGTGCCGTACCGCAGCTATGTGGATGTAGCCGTACAACCCTCTCAAACCGAAGGTTGTGTGCCGCATCTGGTGCAGTGGGTGGCGCTGCCTTCTGGGGTAGGTCCCTACACCTATCAGTGGGATCTTGGCGATGGGACGACGGCAAATGATCCCGTGGTGCAGCATGTGTATTTGGTAGAAGGAAGCTATACAGTCACGCTGATTGTACGAAATGCGGATGGCTGTGCAGATACTGCGACAGCGAGCGTACAGACCTTCTTTACGCCGGTGCCGCGCTATGTGATAGAGCCGGATACGAGTGAGGACCGGGTCGTCGGAACTGTTTTTACGCTCACCAGTACAACGCAGGGAGTACAACGGACCTGGTGGGAAATAGAGGGGTATGGACGGCATGAGGGAGACGTATGGCAGGTGCGATTTGACCGACCGGGGCGCTACTGCTTCAAGATGTGGGTGCAGAATGGAAGCTGTATAGATTCCACGGCAGGCTGCATAGAGGTGCGGGATCCGTATGTGTATCTCCCGAATGCCTTTTCACCGAATGGAGACGGGGTGAATGATGTATTTGAAGTCAAGAGCTTCGGACTGAAAGAGCCACGGGTAAGGATTTATGACCGGTGGGGTGTGCTGGTTTTTGACAATCAGGGGGATATGAGCCGGCACTGGGATGGTACTTACCGGGGTCAGCCTGTACCGGAGGATGCCTACACGGTCATCATAGAGGGCAAGCTGCCGCCGCATGATAAACCCTTCAAACGCAGTGGCACTGTAACGGTGATAAGATAAACAACCCTCTTCGCCGGCGGCTACTCTGGGGCGCCCTTTTAGGGCGCTCCATTTTTATTGATTGGAGCCTCTCCGGAGAAAGTGGGGAAAGTACCATAGTAGTGCATGTATTTCAGATTGGGGGGGGCGCGGCAGCGCCTTCGGCGCTGCCGCGCCCCTCAAAAGGCAAAAGAATGCGCCCCTTTGGTATAATAAGAAAGTATTTTGGAATGCCATTTTGGAGAATGGATACCATCGCCCTATCTATCCATTTGTCGCTCATATCGGTAAGGGTTTCGTAATCCTTGGAGAGACGCCTGAACTTCCCCAGCCACGCAAAAGTTCGCCCCCTAATCCACCGAAGTGTACTACCAAAATGGAATATCCTCAGGCAGCGCAGACCCCACTTCCGCTGTCGGAAGTAGCGCTTTATGCGCTCCCACTGCTCATCCGTCAGGTCAGATGAGTACTTTTCAAACGCTTTCTTACGACAAAGCCTCCCCCCGCGCCAAATCCCTCAGTCGGGAGGCGACAGGATATACCGCCGCTCCATATTCTACCCGTAGAGCTTCTACAATATCTAAGATATGATGCCAGCCCACTGCTCGTCCCCATTCAGAGATGGTACGAGGATAGTTGAGACCGAGCTTGACCGCGGTGTCTATGGTCTGTATGGGCAGGGCAGCCTCGCTTTGTAAGAGAAGGGCTTCGTTGAGGATGAGGGCAAGGATACGAGCACTGACCATGCCGGGTTCATCAGGGACTCGCACACTCTGCGGCTCCCAAGTATGAAAGCGCAACCATGCAGCTTCGGAGAGCGCCGCTGCCTCTACAAGGGGGCGCTCACAAAAAAGCGGCAAAAGATTCACCCCCACGCACCGTTCATACCATACAGGCGTGGGAAGCTGGTAACGCAAAGGTTTTTTGACACTATTGAGTACCCAAAGCGCCCGAGAAGGTACCGAGAATGCCGGCGAAGGGCGCTCATCCGCTTCCAAATCCACAATCACATCATAATATCCCCATCCAGGGGTCGTGCGAGAAGGATATACCCATATATCTGGCTGCCATCGCTGCCCTACCCCACGCATAAGGGCTGCTATGCGCTCTTCTGAACCAATCACTAAGGTCCGCATACATCAAAGATGCCCGACTTTGTGCATATATTTGCTGCCGTGTCGTACCTCTTCACCTCAGAGTCGGTGTCCGAAGGGCATCCCGACAAAATAGCGGATCAGATTTCTGATGCTGTATTAGATGCTGTGATGGCTCAAGACCCGTATGGACGAGTCGCCTGTGAGACGCTCGTGACGACAGGACTGGTGGTGTTGGCAGGGGAGATTACCACGAGTGCCCGGGTAGATTATGAAGAGATAGCGCGGCAAACGATTCGCCAAATCGGATATAATCGTTCTGAGTTGCGCTTTGATGCCGATAGCTGCGGCGTTATTGTGACTATTCATCGCCAGTCGCCGGACATTGCCCTTGGCGTCAACCGTGGGCAAGGATTAGACCCGGACCTTGGCGCAGGGGACCAAGGGATGATGTTTGGCTATGCCTCTCGTGAGACAGAGGAATACATGCCGATGCCAATCGCTTATGCACATCGCATTCTCAAGGAGCTTTCCCATATTCGCAAAAACGAAACCCACCTCATGCCTTACCTCCGTCCAGATGCCAAGTGTCAAGTCACGGTAGAATACGCAGATGATGGGCGTCCGTTGCGCATTCACACCATAGTTCTTTCTACGCAACATGAGGAGTTTGCGGAAGATTGGAAGGCGATGCATCGGAAGATTGAGGAGGATGTACGGACGATCCTGCTTCCGCGGGTGATCCCAGCGGAGATGATGGATGAGAAGACGCGTCTATTGGTCAATCCGACAGGGCGTTTCGTGCTGGGAGGTCCGCATGCCGATACGGGGCTGACAGGGAGAAAAATCATCGTAGATACCTACGGTGGTCGAGCGCCTCATGGCGGTGGGGCTTTTTCTGGCAAAGACCCTACCAAAGTCGACCGCAGCGCTGCCTATATGGCGCGCTACATGGCAAAAAACCTCGTCGCTGCTGGCATCGCCGACGAAGTGCTTATACAAGTAGCTTATGCTATCGGCATAGCGCGCCCCGTTGCCCTCTATGTCAATACTTACGGCACTGCGCATGTGCCCCTGACCGATGGAGAAATCGCCCAGCGACTAATGCAGCTTTTTGACTTACGCCCTGCCGCTATCATAGAACATTTAGCCCTTCAAGCCCCCATCTATCGTCCCACAGCCGCCTATGGGCATATGGGTCGGCAGCCAGAAACTATCACTTATGAACAAATCAACTGCATTATTGAACAGACCCCAGACGGTCCGCGGGAGCATTACCTCCATCAGAAGCGCACCGCCGAAACCTTCCCTTGGGAAAAGTTAGACCAAGTGGAGCGGCTGCGGGAAGCTTTCTCCGTTCGAGAGACCATTTCAAACTAATACCAATATGGCTACCGCAACAGCTATTCGGGAAGTCAAATCTTACGATGACATCGTCGCCCTGCTGGGCGATGAAGCCGAAAGCCTACTCAATCACGTCTGCCAGACCGTCCCCAAGTCCCAACTTCACCTCCCGGGCCCTGACTTTGTGGATCGGGTATGGATGATAAGCGACCGCAATCCCCAAGTTCTGCGGAATATGCAGACGCTTTTCTCTCATGGAGCGCTGGGGGGAACCGGTTATTTGTCCATTTTACCCGTAGACCAAGGGGTAGAACATTCTGGTGGGGCTTCCTTTGCGCCTAATCCCATATACTTTGACCCTGAAAATATCGTTCGCCTCGCCATAGAAGCGGGATGTAATGCGGTCGCCTCTACCTTTGGTGTGCTGGGGAGTGTCGCCCGCAAGTATGCCCATAAAATCCCCTTCATCGTCAAAATCAACCACAACGAACTCCTCACTTATCCGAATAAATACGACCAAATCCTTTTCGGCTCCGTCAAACAAGCATGGGATATGGGTGCGGTCGCCATAGGCGCCACCATCTACTTCGGTTCGGAGGAATCTTCCCGGCAGATCCAGGAAATCTCCGAAGCCTTTGCTTACGCTCATGAGCTGGGGATGGTTACCATTCTGTGGACTTATCTACGCAATAAAGCCTTCAACGCTGATAAAGACTATCACCTGGCTGCCGACCTCACCGGTCAAGCCAATCATCTCGGCGCCACCCTCCAAGCAGACATCATCAAACAAAAGCTTCCTGAAAATAACGGCGGCTATATAGCCCTCAAGTTTGGTAAAACAAGTAGCAAGGTTTATGAGAAGCTCACGACAGACCATCCTATAGACTTGTGCCGGTATCAGGTGGTAAATAACTACATGGGACGCGTAGGACTTATCAACTCTGGCGGGGCATCTTCTGGACAGTCTGACTTAGCGGAAGCGGTGCGCACCGCCGTCATCAATAAACGAGCGGGCGGTATGGGGCTCATCATGGGACGAAAAGCCTTCCAGCGACCCATGGAAGAAGGTATTGCCCTCATCCGTGCCGTCCAAGCCGTGTACCTTGAAGAGAAAATAACTATCGCCTGACCTATCCCATCTTGTTAGCTTGCGTGGAGAGGCCCAATAGGTTCTCCACACAAGGTTTCTATTGTGCAGCTTTGGGGGAACAAGCTATCTAAACTGGCGGCGGCGCCGAAGGCGCCGCCGCTAACCCCTCTCAACTATCGACTCACGGCAAAGCGTCGCACAGCTTTAACTCGTCCATGCTCGCTAATGTATCGCACATAATAAAGG
>CAZZMF010000099.1:2286-5371 GCA_964655255.1 uncultured Sphingobacteriaceae bacterium | reverse complement strand
TCGCGGGCGCCCCAGAGAGAGAGAAAACCCTCCTGTGTGAGGCTAAAGCTCACACTTTTTGTGTCCCAGCGGTATCGCCACATAGGACGGACAAGAAACTCCCAGAACTCCCCATTTTGCCAGCGTTCTTCTACTGTCACCAGCCCTTGCAGGTGTTGAGAAAAAGTGCCCTGCCATCGCTGAAATAAACGCCACTGCTGCACAACCTGAGGTTGATAGAGGTACGCCCGATGCCCGCCCCAGGCTATGAGATGGACGGCGTTTATGCGGTAGCCTAACTGCCCCACCAAAACGACCGTCTCCCATCCCCCAGCGTTGAAGCGCGGCTGGGAAATCAAAACCGTTTGCCATGTCTCATGCCTCCCCAACGAAAAGCTCACCTGCTGAAAGCTCCATATCCCTACCCTCGGCTGTGCCAAAGCAAACGCCACATGCGCCACACCTACTCCCAAAAAGCTGCATTTACATTGAGGGACTGACATAATGGCTCTGGCTTACAAACGCTACAAAGGAAAATACAACTGTGCTGCATTCGCAAATCCCCACCTCTTCATCTTACGAAGAGCAATATCAAAAAGTTTTTGCTTGCGGCTTAGCTGGGACGCCCCAAGCCTTTGTAAATGGCGGCAGTTCATGAAGGACTAGGCTACCAGCTCCAACGATGCACCCTTCTCCTACTCGCGCGTTAGGAGCAACGATAGCGCCTGTGGCGATGAAGCAGCTTTCGCCAATCTCACTGCGGCACCCTGCCACACTGCGCGAAGAGAGATGCGTAAATGCCCCTATCCGCACAAAGTGCTCCACCACAGCGCCAGAGTTGATGATGACATGGGGACCGATTTCAGCCCGACTATGCACTACGGCGCCCGGCAGCACCACTACCCCATGCGCTAATCGCGCCGAAGGCGAGACATAAGCCCGAGGGTGTACAAGGGCAGGGGCGATAGGATGCCGCACACGCAAAGAAAGATTGCGCCGAATAGTATTGTCCGTAATCGCTATAATCAGGGGAGTTTCAGGATGAATATGCGGCGCATAAGGACCAAGGTGATACTCCTCAGGCAAAGCAAAAGGTCCAGCTCCATCATCAAAAAATCCCACAAATGGTAGCTCGAGCAGTTGGATGATTTCCCAGAGCCCGAGCGCGTGATCGCCGCCTCCGTACAGAATCACATGATCAGGGGCATGGCAAGAAATAACGCTTCCGAAGGCGGACTTTGTGGGTCAGGCTCTATGACAACTGCCCGTCCCGGCGCTTCCATGTGCATGACAAAATCCGATGCTTGGAGATGATCTATCACCCCCCCAATGACACTTCCCCGAAAGGCGATCTTGAAGTCTGGACCTTCATATTCGCAAGGGAGAGTTTCTTTACCAGAGCGGTTTTGCATGGGGTCTTCGGCGCTAAGGGTAAGGGTATTGCCCTCAAAAGCCATGCGTATAAGGTTAGAAGTACGGTCGCTGAAAACCATCAAGCGCCGCAGCGCCCGACGAAAAGCTTCCGTACTAATGCGGGCAGTGTAGGGCGGCTTCTGTGGAATAACGCTCTGATAGTCCGGATATCGCGCATCTATAAGCCGACAGACCATGTCCAATATCGGATGGTGGAAAAGCGCTTGTCCTTCTGTGGGATAGAGGGTCAGAATATCGCCAGCCGGAAAGCCCCGCAGCGCTTGTTGAAGCGACTGAAGCGCCCGCACAGGTAGAAGAAGCTTAGGGGCTTCACCGAGGCGAATATCCTCCCGCTTAAGGCGCACAAGCGTATGGGCATCCGTAGCTACAAAGTTTGTGTGCGTCTCCTGAAAGTCAAAGTAAATCCCCGTCAAAGCAATCCGTGCATCATCCTTACTGGCAGCAAAAGCCGTCTGAGAGACCACCTCATCTAAAAGGCTTATCGGGAAAGTGACCCCGCCTATGTTATCTATCGTGGGAAAAGCAGGAAACTCCTCCGCTGGAATGCCCCCAAACTCATAGTCCCCGTAAGCCGAAGTCAAGCGCAGCGTCGAATCCCTTTGGCTCACGCTAAGAACTTCATCTTCGCCAAAGCCCTTAAGGAGGTCAATAAGCGGTTTAGGTTGAATAGCCAAGCGGATAGCGTCACCATCCTCCGGAACGACACTCAGCACGGTGCGGATATTCACCTCTAAATCAGTCGCTCGCAGTTCCAGAGACTCGCCGCTTTGGTAGAGAAGGACGTTTTGCGTGATAGGATACAAGGAACGGGAAGGGACGATCGGCAGCACCCGTGCCAGCGCTTCCCGTAGGGCTTCTACACGCACCCTAAATGCCATATGGCGAAGGTAGCAAACTTCGTTGGGTCATTTATGCGCAGCACTTCCACATCCCTATAGCGCATCAGCACAGGACAGATAGGAGAAAAAGGTTATCTTCGTGTAGAGATGATAAAAAGCCGTCCCCAACCCCTTTCCACAGCACAGCGCCTTGCCCTTGTCACGAAAGTTTTGTCCGACAAGAAAGCCGACAATATCGTGGCGCTGGACTTGCGGGATTTGAACTATATGTTGTGTGATTATTTTGTGATAGCGACAGCGGAATCCGACCGTCAAGCCCAAGCCATCGTTGACGGCATCACCGATGCGCTCAAAGAAGCCGAAGGCGAACGCATGGGCTATCGCATAGAGGGCTACGAACTCGGACAGTGGATCTTATTGGATTTGGGAGATATTGTAGTGCATGTACTGCAGCCCGACGTCCGCCACTACTATAAGCTGGAGGAGCTCTGGGGGGATGCCAAAATAATCACTTATGCTTGAGTGGCTCAACCCCAAAACAATCATATACGTGGGAGGGATTGGGCTCCTGATGGCGGTGGTCTTTGCAGAAACGGGACTGCTAATAGGGATAATCTTCCCCGGGGACTCCTTGCTTTTCACCGCAGGACTGCTCACAGCGGTCGGGGTGATAAAGCTGCCCGTGTTCATCGTCGTCGTTCTCATCGCTGGTGCGGCATTTTTAGGCGACCAGAGCGGCTATTGGATCGGCTGGCGTTCTGGTAAAGCTTTCTTCGACCGACCCAAAAGCCTTTTCTTTCGTCCAGAATATGTCCATCTGACGCGGCAGTTTT
>CAZZMF010000099.1:0-2276 GCA_964655255.1 uncultured Sphingobacteriaceae bacterium | reverse complement strand
TTTCTATTCTCATCCTGGGCAAGTTTTTACCCATCGTGCGCACCTTTGCCCCCCTGCTCGCCGGCGTCATCCAAATGCCCTATCATAAGTTTATCGGAATCAGCGCCATCGGTTCTACCCTGTGGCCCACTGTGCTAGTCACCACAGGCTACTTCCTCGGAAACGTCCCCTGGGTACAAGCCTATTATGAGTGGATCATCATCGCTATGGTACTCATCACTACAGGTCCTATCCTGTGGCGAATAGTGCGCACAGCCAGACAAAGAAAAATTTCTGTCTAACTTTGAAATATGAACGCACTGCATGAGTTAGGCGAGCTCCTCGTCCCCATATCAGATAAGGATGTTCCAGCCTTGCTTGAGACCTTTCAAGCCCATCTTTGTTCTACCATAGGGGCAGCCGCAAGCATTTTATATATAGCTGACGCAACCGATGCTGAGTTGTATGCTTTTGAGGTAGGTAGTGGCTTAGCCGGTCCTCCAACCCCTACGCGCTTCCGAAAGGGAGAAGGTTTTTTAGGGCAAGTCGTAAAAGAAAAGCGTATCCTCTACGAACGCTTTCCCAGCGATGTGTGGGGCGAGCCAGCAACTTCCGCCCTCATAGAAGTCCCCGAGATCAACATCTATGCCGTACCTCTTATTTACCAAGAGCAAGTAGAGGGCGTTTGGTGCATCGCTGCTGATAAAGACTTAGAGCCCCTCCTCAAAACCACAGACTGGCAAGAACTACAATACAAGTGGGCGGCATATATCCATAGTCTCCGCTCCCGCCGCTATATCCAATCCCTTTTAGAACAGTCCCAAGTACAAAATCAGGAACTCATCACCAGAGAGGAAGAATTGCGCCAGAACTTAGAAGAGCTTGCGGTGACGCAGGAGGAGATGCGCCGTGCCCAACAGCTTCTTGCTCAGCAGAGCGAACGCCAAACTTTTATCATAGACCTTTTCACGCTCATGGCTGCCGCCGATCAGGGCAACTTCCGTAGCCTGTCCCGGATCTTCCTCGCTCAGACAGTACAATACTTCCACGCAGAGATGGGGGTAGCCCTCCTCAGAAATGACTCCGAATGGAACCTGCTCTTCAAGTGGAGCGGCAAAAAAGATGCCCCAGAAAGCCTCTCCGATTGGCACATTCCATCTATCATCTCAGAAGCATTTGAACACAAAAGACAGCCTGCCTGTTATTTCGCCACAGAGGTAGGACTGGAAGCAGATAATCGCTATTGGCTATTGCTGCCCTATTACACTGTAAAAGGACTGGCGGGACTCATAGGTCTGGCATTCCCAGAGCCTTTCCCCATAGAGACCGAAGGACATAATGACCTAATGCATATTCCCATCGCTTATTTCAGTGCTTACGAGCGAGTCCAGAAATCCATCACAGCTACCCAAGCTACTCTACAACTAATCGCTGAGGCTTCTGAGGCACAGATAAGCACAGTGCCCATAGAGGCTCCGCTGGACACGCTGCCCTGGTTGTCTGAAATTCCGCTGGTGCAAAGGGAGACTTATATAGCTGCCCTCCGAGAGGGAATGAAGCAGCAGCGCCCCTTCTGGGTTCCCCCCACCGAAATCGCCCGCAAAGAAATAATCTTCATCACCGATAAACTCCTCTATCGCCTAAAATGGGCATGAAGCGGCTTTTTTTTCTCACCAGTTTATCTATTCTCGTAGCCTGTCGGCGAGACCCGATAGTTTTTTCCATCATTCCCCAAATAGAGTATGTAAGCGTCTCCCCCACAGTAGTACAGGAATTTGGGGCAATAGTCATCACCATACGCTATAGAGATGGCGACGGGGACATCGGAGGACAGCCAGATAATAAGCCAGATCTGTTTCTCATAGACTTGCGGGACAATAGCCAGTTTCCCGAGGGATATGATGGCATTCTTCGCTACAATATGCCCCGTTTCTATGAGGGACCTGCCCAATCTATCCAGGGCACGATAGAAATCACGGTGCCCGGCATCGCCCGGTTGGATCCGAATGCCCTTTCAGAGCCAGTCCAGTTTGAGATTTATTTGATAGACCGGGCGGGACACGAGAGCAATCGGGTACGCACCGATACCGTCCGTATCGTCCCGTGAAAGGCTGGATACCTCTGACGGAATGTCCCAATGGGCTATGGGCAGCACTCCTGCGCAGTTATTTAGAAGGCGCCGGTGTACCCGTCCGGGTAGAAAATGAGCATATCCAGAGCACCTTCGGGGCGGGACTGCTCTCCACTACCCCACCCAACGCGGCTTTTGGTCCGCTGCGCCTGTGGGTGCCCGAAGA
>CAZZMF010000098.1:0-5413 GCA_964655255.1 uncultured Sphingobacteriaceae bacterium | reverse complement strand
GGCGCCTTCGGCGCCGCCGCTCCCCCTCAAAAAACAAAGTAATGCGCCACTTTGGTATAATCTCGCATGCTCGGCTGTCGCATCGGGAGCCGAGCATTTATTTTAGGGGTGGATGAGAAGCTATCCTTTAGTCATAGTGTGGTGCACAGGGATAATCTCGCCATGTTTGTGGGGACAAAGATGGTGGGGGGGCAGTGGCGTGGATATAGCCTCCATCACCCACCGCCCGATGCCCCCCGTAAAGGCTTCATCCTTTCATGCTCAAATAGGCTCGCTTCCCTACCCCAGAAGATTGGCTTACGAGCTCCCTTCGTATCATCCTATCTTTTCGGCTGATTCTCAGTGGCTTCCTAAGCCGCGCGTAGCTGGGCTCCTCAGCGCGCTCCTTCCCGGCGCAGGACAGATTTATAACCGCTCTTACTGGAAAGCGCCTATGGTATGGGGAGCGCTGGGCATTACAGGGTATCTGGCATATCGCAATCACCAGGCTTATCTCTTCTATAGGCGAGCTTACCAGGATGCATTAGCAGGCGGTGATCCTTTGCCGCCCCTCCGTCCAGAAAATATCCGTGCTCTGCGCGAAAGCTATCGCCAAGATAGAGATGTTTTTGGGCTGGCTTTTCTCCTCCTGTATGGACTACAAATCGGCGAAGCTTATGCTGATGCTCATTTGAAGGGCTTTGTCATTTACAGTGGATTATCCCCCACAGGGCCATGCCTTGCAGTGGCATGGTAGAGAGAAAAGCTCCTATTCCCACCGCCTTAGCTTTTCTGACGCATCCTGTCGTAGTGGAAGCTTGCTGGCTATCTTACTGGAGCCGCTGGCAGGTCGGGTGGATTATCGGCAGCTTTGTGCTACTTGTAGGTATCTCTGGAGCTCTCTATGCTTGGGCACGGTATAAGAAGCGCGATATTGTCCTTATTCTGGGTTCGGAACGGCAATTTATGCTTTTATGGCATCTTATTGCTGTGGGTATTTTGTGGGGCGCCGTTACGGAGCCCCTCCTGTATCTGTGGCTGAGTTTTTTTCTCTGGATGAGCTTATGGGGGCTGGTATGGCGGCTGTGGCGAGAATATTCCTTTCATGTATATGGTTGGGCAGGTTTTTTGGGATTTTATACGGGATATGTGAGGCACTATCCGATAAGTGTATTATTGCTGCTGGGGATGGTAGTGGGGGTCGCTTATTTGAGATATTGGCAGAAAGCCCATTCTCTACCGGAGCTGTGGCGCGGGGGCTTAGGAGGATTTGTCGCTGGGCTGGGATATGTCGGCTTTCATACGCTGATGGGATGAGGGAGGCTCCCAAACCTTTTGATTGACAAAAAGTGTCTCCGGTGTTATCTCTCGCCGTCTGAGGAAAGCCTTTTGTCGGTGGGGGCAGCCGCTTATTTCGCAGAAAGGGCAGCATACAGGCTCACAGGGATCCATGTGCCAGAAAAACTCTACTTCGCCTCCTAACTCACTGCGCAGGGTGTGCTCTAAGGCTTTCATGGCTTCGTGAGCATCATGCAGCGTCCAGTACCAAGGGAGGGTAACATGCCCATCTACATGGAGAGCATGTCCATAACGCTGTATGCGCACATTATGAATGTCTATCCACTCGGGGCGGCGATGTTTCTCAATCGCATTAGCCAATCGCCCTAAAAGGTGTGGGTCTTGAGTATCTACCAGTACTGCACCTGTCTCGCGTAGGATACGGAGCGCCCCATATCCTACAAGTACCACTATGCCTAAGCCGACGAGTTTATCTATCAAGGGGTCAGTATAGCCCCATCGCAGAGCGAGGAAGTTGATAACGACGACGATGGAGGTTCCTACATCTCCCAGCAGATGCAAGCTCTCTGAGCGCAAGATAGTAGAGCCGTGTAGGCGGCTGCCTCGCCACAGGAGAAGTGCCAGGGAAGCATTTACGCTCATAGCCGCCATTTGATAGAGTAAAGCGGCATGAATAGCGCTGACTTGGGCGGGGATGTAGCTTCCGGTGAGGATAGAGAGTGCCAAGCCCCCGGCGGTAGCTATCACTATCAGTGCTTGTAGAGCGGCGATGAGGGTATCTACCTTGCCGTGTCCGTAGGGATGGTCGCGGTCGCGAGGACGCCGTGCCCACCACACGCCGTATAAGCCCAGGAGAGCCGTGAGGACATTTACGAGGCTTTCGCCCGCATCAGAAAAAAATCCCGCACTGCCTCCTGTTGTGTATGCCAGTGCCTTGAGCAGGAGGACGATGAATGCCCCTCCAAGGCTCCAACGCAAAAGTCGCTCAGGACTGCTGGGCAAGGTGAGCTTTCAGACTATTGATAATCGGGACAGGCGTAGGATCCACACCATGCCTTTCAGCCAGATGCACAGAGAAAATATCCACCGCATGGAAGAGCCACATCAGTTCAGTCAGATAAGGGGAGGGGGGAGCGGTCCAGCGAGCATAGGGAAGCCCTCGCTCCCGCAGAAGGTTCTCCAAAAAGTCCATACGGATGCGATTGCGGGGATGCGTGTGAGAACCCTCTATGAGCCAAAAAGCCACTTTTGAACTCAGGGGGTCGGGATATTCCAAGCCGACGATTTCGTTGTGGTTCATCTCAGGGAGGGTGTGATGCCATGCGAGGTGTTTGGCGTTTTCTTGGATTTGTTGGCGGGCGCGCAGAGCGATAGGTTCGTATTCTGGGGGAGCATAGATAGCGATGAGGTGATGCTGCCACCGCTCGCTGAGGGCTTTTAGAGCGCTACTGTCGGGGTGTTTTGCGCTGAAAAGGAGGGGAAGGAGGGCTTTGCCTTCTTCGCGCCAGATGGGAGGTATGAGACCGAGCCCTTCCAATAAGCGAAACTGCACAGTGATGGAGAGGGGGGCGGCGGCGCGGGGGGGGCGCCCTTCTGGCAAGGGAATAAAACCGTGTAGCCTACCGGTATCGCCCCAGGCTTTGAGCGTGCCGCCGCTGGCGATGCCGATGACCATAGCGCCCCGCCGAAGGGCTTCCTCTGTCGCTTCTAAGGTCTCTTCCGTAGTGCCTGAATACGACGCCGCAATAACCAGCGTATGACGCCCTACCCATGCAGGCAGACGATAATCCCGAATAATCTCCCACGGGATTGACAGATAAGGGCGGCTCCATGCTCGTACGACTTCTGCGCCAAAGGCAGAGCCACCCATGCCTACGGTGGCTATTCCCGAGAAGTCCCTCGCTGGTAAGGTAATCGCAGGCGCTTCTATGCCGGCTTGCCAGTCTTCGGGCAAGCTACGTATCCATTGCCACATGTGCCGAAGTTAGGTTTTTCGGGAGAGGGATGCGGCAAAAGGACGCACAATCGCTATAAGCTTCTCAGGCTGATTAGGGGGGAAAAAGTGATGCACATGCAATCCCGCTTGCCGCGCCCCTTCTACGTTGGAGAGGCTGTCGTCAATAAACAAAGTCTCTTCGGGATGCCACCCCAGCTCATCTAACACGTGTAGGTAGATCTCAGGGTCGGGCTTGCGGCGATGTAGGCGATTGGAGAAAAACATTCCGGCAAAGTATGGTCGCCAAGGGGCTATGGCTGGCTCTACGATGGCAAGGTGGAGGTCGTTGGTATTGCTCAGGAGGGCAAGAGAAAAGTGCTTTGCCAACTGCGCCAGCACGGCTTCTGCGGCGGGAAGCGGACCAAGTAGCATAGCATTCCACGCATCTATGAGGGCTTTGCGCGAGAGCGTAGGAAATCGCTTCGCCCAGTGGGTAAGAAAGGCTTCTGTAGAGAGCGTGCCTTTTTCGTATTCAGCGAGGATAGGGTCGCCGAGGAGTTGCGGTAGTGCCTCGTCGGATAGTCCGAGGGCTTGGGTGGTGCGGTGGTACTCCACACCGTACAAGACGCCGCCGAGATCCAATAAGAGGTTGCGTATCATTAGTAGCTAATGCTCAGGATGGCTTGCCTAAAGTCCGCGCAGTATAGCACCGTAGCATTCGTGCATTGCATCTTGACGCCATATTACGGTCTGCATACCTTTTACGGAGGATGTCTACTTTCATAGGTGCGCTTCTGCTTTGAGCCTTTGGCGCTCCTTCCACCAGGTGCGCAAGATCGGGAGTACCGAGAGGAAAATAATCCCCAGCGCGATAAGCTCCACGTACTTTTTCAACCAAGGGAAGGCGCTTCCCAGCCCGTAGCCCGCCAGCACCAGCGAAAAAATCCACAATACCCCTCCAAAAACATTGTACAAGATGAAAGTATGCGGCGGAAACTGCACCGCTCCCGCCAAAATCGGCGCAAAAGTCCGCACAATCGGTACAAAGCGTCCCATGATAATAGCGCTTCCCCCCCAACGGTTGTAGAAAGCACGCGTTTGGTCTAAGTACTTGCGCTTGAAGAAGCGCGAGTCTTTTTTCTCAAAGAGCTGCTGTCCCAAAAATCGCCCTGTCCAATAGCCCACCTGGTCACCGACGATAGCCGCTAAAGTCAGCGCCAGCAATACCCATATCACCGGTACAGGGAGTATGCCAAGTGCACAAAATAGCCCTACCGTGAAAAGCAGCGAGTCGCCCGGTAGAAAAAAACCTACCATCAGCCCAGTTTCTGCGAAAACGACCGCTGTGACGAGCGCTAAGCCCCCCATTTGGATGATTTTCTCGGGATCAATCATCTGTCGAAAAAGGTCCCACAGTTCCTGCACTGTGCAAATGTAGGTAGTCTTGGTGGGTGATGAAAGCCCAAGCTTTTGTTATAATGCCATATGCATTACTGGCTAATCGGTGGTAGCCACGGGATCGGGCGGACACTCGTGGATATCCTGCTCAAGGCAGGGCATACGGTGGAGGTTTTCTCTCGCACACGAGGCGACTTGCCTGAGAGCGTCAAGCATCATGCAGGCGATATTCTAAAAGATCCTCTTCCTACTCTTTCTGAGCCGCTTCATGGGGTGGTATATTTGCCCGGTAGCATTACCCTCAAGCCTTTTAATCAGCTCAAGGAGTCGGACTTTTTGTCTGAATGGCAGCTCAACTTCTACGGGGCGGTACGGGCGCTCCAGCATGCGTATCCTTTACTCAAAAAATCCGAGCATGCAGCGGTCGTGCTGATGAGCACCGTCGCTGTACAAACGGGTATGCCTTTTCATGCGAGTATTGCTTCAGCCAAAGGTGCACTGGAGGGGCTGACGCGCAGTCTGGCTGCCGAATGGGCGCCTACCATTCGGGTCAATGCGGTGGCGCCTTCTCTTACACAGACGCCTTTAGCTGAAAAGCTCACCAATACCCCTGAGAAAGTCCAGCAGTCTGCCCAGCGCCATCCTCTGCGCCGTATCGGTATGCCAGAGGATATTGCTCAGGCGATAGCGTTTCTCCTCTCTCCAGCGGCAAGCTGGATAACAGGACAAGTGCTACATGTGGATGGGGGACTAAGTAGCCTGCGTCTGCTGAGCTAAGCCTTGCGCCAGTAGCCACCGCAC
>CAZZMF010000097.1:0-5440 GCA_964655255.1 uncultured Sphingobacteriaceae bacterium | reverse complement strand
CTACATGTATCGGTTGGAAAATCGCTTTTTGCGGAGTGGGTTTTATGTATTGGAGGTTTTTCGCGAAAGGGATTCCAGTCGGGTGGTGCTACGGCGCCGCTTTTATGTCGTGGAAAATGTGGTGCGCGTCGTTCCTGATTTGCAAGGCAGTCAGGTCGTGACTGGGGCGCGCCAAGGGCTGCAAACTATCGCCTTTGCCGTGTATCCTGGGCAGCTTCAAAGCACACAAATGTATCAGGAGTTTACTTGCATACTCTTACAGAATGGGCGCTGGGACAATGCGCGTACAGGCCTCAAGCCGACCTTTGTGCATCCAGATCATTTGGAGTATCGGTTTCAGCCGGCGTTGGATATGTCGGCGGGGGTAGAGTTTCGGATGCTGGATTTGCGGTCGCTCTTTCGGCGGCGCAGCTTTCAGGTGGAACGGACGCTGTGGTCAGACAGTGGAATAGTCGTTTTACTCTCGCCGGAGCGACCGCGGGCGGGTTTAGCCTACACGCGTCAGATAGACTTGAATGGGCGCTTTATCATTCAACTCCAAGATGCCCTTTTAGACACCACGCGTCAGTGGATGGGGCGTGATGCCGTCGCCGCTGTACAAAGCGACTACTTTTGGGTGGAGTTTCGTCTGCAAGTAGCTACCCCCTATCCGAAGCCCGTCTATGTCGTGGGGGGCTTTATGGGCTGGCGCCCCGATAAGCGGTTTGAACTGCACTATGACGAAAATGCCGCCGAGTATCGCCGCCGCATTCTTCTCAAACAGGGCGTCTATGACTATCTCTATGCCCTCTGGGATGAGAAAAAAGGCGCCTTTGATGCTGATCCCGTGGAAGGGAGCTTTTTTGAGGCAGAAAATACTTATACCATCCTCGTGGTGTATCGGGGCTTCACTGATCGGGAGGATAGGGTAGTGGGGCACCGTTGGATAAACTGATGTATCTTTCACGGCATGAGACGATGGCATGACAAGGTGGAGTTGATGGTGCGGTTAGGTTTTTTGATAGCGCCTGTGGTGCTGCTTCTGCTGCCAGCGGATTTTTTTGATTATGGAGCCTCTATTTGTCTCTATCGGCGTTTGCTTCAGGTGGAGTGTCCAGGCTGTGGGCTGACCCGGGCGACGCAGCATTTGATCCACGGCGAATGGCACACTGCCCTTGCCTATAATCCCCTTGTCTTGGTCACGACGCCTATTCTGCTGTGGCTCTGGTGGCAAAACATACGCTGGTTCTGGCGAAAAGGCTACACCCGACAGCCAGCTGACCTCCCTGCGTCTGCTGCGGACTCCGCACCTTCTCAGGTATAATCGCTATCTTTGACCGCATATTCATTTTCTCTTCATGCGGAAGTGGGCGCTCATCCTCGTGATAGGGCTGCTCGGCTGTGGCGCCGAACGCAATAATGCCCTTGCACGGAGTTGGCATACGTTCGTCTCTTATTTCAACGGCTACTATCATGCAGAGCAGCGCTTCCGACAAGCCCAACGCGAGATAGAGCTCCAAACGCCCGACCCCACCGAGGGCTTTATCCGAATCTATCCTCTCATAGACCCTAATGTCGCTCGGGGGCATTATGCCCGATTAGAGGAGGCGGCAAAAAAATGTGAAGTGATCATTTTTCGCCACAAGAACGGTCGCTACATAGATGATAGCCGCACGCTGATTGGTCAGACGTGGGTGCTGCGTAGCAACCTCCCTAACGCCGAACTCAACTTCTCCTATGTATTGAATGCTTTTCCACAGACCCCGCTCAAAGCCAAAATCTACTGGTGGCAAGCTTACGCTGCCCTCCATGAAGATAATCCTTATCGGGCAGAAAGCCGCCTTACCGAAGCCCTGAACCTCCCCAATAAGCAACTGCGCCGCTACAAGCCTCACATTGATGCGCTTCTGGCTCAGACCCTCATAGCAAAGGGGCAGCCAGAACTGGCGCGTCCTTTCTTAGAACGGAGCGTCAAGCACCTGGATACCCGCATACGCCGCACACGGGGATATTACCTATTAGGACAGTTGCACTTGCAGGAGAAGAAGTACGATCTGGCTGAAGCGGCTTTTCGCAAAGCCTATCGCCTCAACGCTACGAATGCCCTAACCTTCCAATCGCAGTTTCAACTTAGCCTGCTACGCGGGAGTCGCGACCCACGCCTTGTACGCCGACTGGAAAAAATGGCTCAAAGCGCCCGGTATGAAGACTATCGCGACCAGATTTACTACCGGATAGGGCAGATGTATGCGGAGCAAGGTAAGTATGAGGCAGCCCTCCTTGCATACAAAAAAGCAGGAAGCGCTGGACAATCGCCCGCTCGCGCCTTAGCCCATTACGAGGCAGGACAGATATACTTTGAGAAGCTTCATGATTTAGCGGCTGCTCAGAAGCACTTTGATACAGCAGCCACCCTGATTCCCGAAAAGCATCCCAAAGCCCCAGAAATCAAAGCTATCCAAGCCCGCTTCAAGGAATTTGCGGAGTGGCGGGAGCGACTGCATTTGTCTGATAGCCTTTTGGCGTTGGCTGAGATGTCTCCTGAAGCTCAGGAGCGCGTCGTAGAAGCCTATATCCAGGCGGAGGTACTTCGTCGGGCGGCTGAAAAAGCGCGCGCCCGCCAAGAGGCTTCTGCAGCGATGCCCCAAAACCCCTTCTTGCAGCAGATGACTTCCCCAGCGGGGCGAGGAGGCGGCTTTTACTTTGATAATCCCATTCAGGTCTCCAACGGCAAACAGGAGTTTATTCGGCTCTGGGGCGAACGCCCCGATGAAGACCACTGGCGCCGTCGCAATAAAGGTACCACTTTGATCGCTCGTGAGGAACAGTCAAAGTCTCAAGAGAGTACCGATACGACTGCGGTATTGTGGCCCGATGACCCCGCTCAACTCACACCGCAGCGCACCGAAGCGCTCAAAAAAGCCCTTTTAGCCAAAATACCGCGTTCTGCCGCGCAAAAGCGTGCCATGGAAGATACCCTCATTGAAGCAGCCCTTATGTTAGCACAGGTCTATCGGGAGGCATTTGCGCGCAGTGATTCCGCTGAGCGGATCTATCAGTGGCTCCGAGCGCGGCTTCCCCATCGCAGCGAAGCCCAAGTCCCCGCCTTATATGGGCTATATGTGCTCCATGCAGGCACACCCGAAGCCGAACCGTACAAAAAAGAACTCTTAGAGAAGTACCCTGACTCCGAATACGCTAAACTGCTGCGTTCAGGGGGGCGCCTTGCGTCAGGCACCGCACCTAACATAGACATTCATCAAGCGCTGCTGGAAAGCTACGCAAATGAAGAGTACACCACAGTGGTCAGCTTTGGAGAAGCGACCCAAGAGCGCTGGAAAGGGACCCCATCAGAACCTGCTATTTTGTATCTCATCGCCGCGGCTTATGTACATCTTGGAGAGCCAGAGAAAGCCATACCGCTTCTGCGCACGCTCGTACAATCCCATCCGCAAGCGGCATGTACCCCCCTTGCCCAAAAGCTATTACAAAACTTAGAGAAAGGACAAACCCAGCCCATAGCCGAATCTCAGCCAGCTGGGCAGACCGTTCCACAGCCCACCGAGCCGACTTCCTCTTCATCTCCCAATACCAGTGGCTTTATCCTTCAGTCTCGTGCTGGGGAAGCGATTCTGGTCATTCTATTGGTGCCAAAAGAAAAAACTACCAGCGACGCTATCAAACAGCACCTTGCCCGCACACATGAAAAGTATTTTGGCGATCAACGCCTCTCGCTGACGGTCTTTCTCTACAATAACTCCCATCACTTGGCTTATATAGCCCAGTTTCAGGATTATCGCAGTGCAAATGCCTACATTCAAGTGATAGAAAATGAGCCGTGGTTCAAAGAGTTAGGTATCCAATCCCCGCAGGATTTTTTCCCTATCTCCCAAGCGAACTTCCGTGTAGCATTCACACAGCGGCGCATGCATGACTATGCCGCTTTTTTTGCTCAGAATCGGGATAACTTTCGCTAAGGGAAAAATCGTACCTTTGCCTATGATATGCGTACCCTTGTGCTTGGCTTGATAGGGCTTGGTTTAGTGTGGGCGCAAAAGAAGGAAAAGAAAGCCGAAGCGCAGACTGCACCAGCCGCTGCAGTGAAGCTCATAGACATTTCTAAGTCAGAACATGACTTTGGCAAAATCAAGGAGGAAGATCGCACGGCAACGACACGCTTCACCTTCAAAAATGTCAGCAAAGACCCCGTGCGGATCCTTGATGTCAAAGCCTCCTGCGGCTGCACCTCCCCCAACTGGAGCAAAGAGCCTATCGCACCCGGAAAGGAAGGCTTCATAGAAGCGCAATATAGCGCATGGGGGCGGCCCGGACCCTTCACAAAGACCCTAACCGTCCGCGTACGCTCTGAAAAAGACACCACCAAAGAAGAAACCCATGTCCTCACCATCAAAGGCGAAGTCATCCCACGACCAAAAGGACCCGAAGACTTCTATCCTACAAAAGTAGGGAACTTGCGCTTCGGACCAGCTAATCATGTATCCTTCGGCACTATCAAAACAAACGAACGCCGAACCCTCACCGCCACCTTGTACAACGACTCCGATAAGCCAATGCAGTTGCAGGCTTTCCGCGATGTGCCTAAGCATATAAAGGTTTCTTATCGCACCCCAAAAGGTGATCTGCCTACATATACCCTCCCGCCCAAGGATACCGTCCAAGTCGCCGTGGAATACGATGCAGGGGCAGCAGGGGACTATGGCTTTGTCTATCACATGCTCAAGATGCCCACAGATGATGCCGTAGAAGCCGAAAAGCCTTTTTATGTCACCGCTAATATAGAAGAATACTTCGGCGAACTGACGGAAGAGCAGCTTCAGGAAGCCCCTAAGGCAGAGTTTAGCGCGACAGAATATAACTACGGAAAAATCAAAGCGGGCGAGAAAGTCACCTACGACTTTCGGATTACAAATGTTGGGAAAAAGCCCCTCATCATCCGTAAAGTGAAAGCAAGCTGCGGCTGTACTGCAGCTAACCCAGACAAGTCAGAGCTCAAGCCCGGCGAAAGCACCACCATCAAGGTAACTTTTGACTCCACAGGACGCTCTGGACGCGATTCTAAGAGCGTAACCGTTATCACTAACGATCCACGCCAGCCTACGACCAATCTGATTATCCACGGGGAGATAGAAGCTGTGACAAAGTAAGCTCTAAAGCGCTTTTGCATAGCGGAAGCGGGGGAGTTAGAAACTTCCCCCGCTTTTATTTACTGCGGGGGTGTATCTGCCAGTATAATATGAGGAAAGGTGGAGGTGGGCAGGGTCTGATACGGCGTTTGCGGCTCAGGTAAAGAATGCGGATAGCATACGTGAGGGCAGCTTCAAAGCGGGATGAAAGCACGGATCTTTGCATGGATAGGGAAGTTCAGGCGTCTTTCAAAGGATTACAAGTCATTTACCTAACGAGCACTTTCTTGCCATAGTTAGTCAGATAAGCTTATCTT
>CAZZMF010000096.1:0-5448 GCA_964655255.1 uncultured Sphingobacteriaceae bacterium | reverse complement strand
TATCTCGTCTTCCACATCCGTCCCCGAGTTCGATGTCAAATATGGCTACCCACCCCCTGCCCCCGACCCGCGCAGCATAGCCCTGTGGGCATGGCGATTAGAAGGGTGGCAAGCTGACCCGCCAATAGATGAACCGCCTTGGAGGGACTTCGCTAAGGAGATTCAGCGGCTCCTCACCGCCAGAAGTAGATAATCGGACGCTCATCCACAGGGCGCTCTTCTTTTAGATATACTCGCAAGCCCTGCGGCAGCGTACTGTCTGGATTAGCTATGCGATTATACTTGAGAAGCTTGGCCAAGGGGCGCCGATAATGGACAGCTATTTCACGCAAGGTTTCCTTCTGCTGGACAATATGAATATGTGCCCGGCGCGGGGGTACAATCAGTGCCGGCGCTCCGGCGATGTAAAAAGGATTCCACCGTTTGAGGCGCCTGTCCATAGAAGGCGCAGGGTATGCCCACTCTTGATGGAGGAGGGGTTCTTTCTGGAGGGGCAAATAGGCTGCAGAAAGGGCGTCTCGGGTGCCTTTCGGACGAGAGAGGGAAGCGGAGGTCCCCTCTAAAACCGTAGAAGTACTCATATCGCTTGTCGCTGAGTCGGGGACATATTGATACCCTGAAGGGACAGAAGCAAAAGCAGCAGGCTGCTGCGACAGCGGTGCAAATAAACTCCGCAGGGGCTCCGTCGGACGCTCCGCCAAAGGCTCTTTTTCTAAAATGTAATATGTAGAGGGACGACCAGCGGGCAGGGTCGCCATCCGCAGCCAAGGGTTCATGGCTAAAAACTCATCCGGGGAGATGCCATGCGCCTGCGCAAGCTTCCACACAGGTATAGCGGGACCTTGGTAAGCCACTGGGCGCAGAGCATATATCCGTCGGCGGATTAGCGGCTCAAAGACCAGCTTATGAGCAATCGCCCGCATAGCGTACCAGTGCGTTTTTTCGTGGACGCACACCTCGTCCTTGCCGACAAACTCTGTGTCTATGTAAGGTATCGCCCCAGTCCCACCCTCGTAGTAAGCGATAATAGCAAAGAGCCAGTTGCGATGACGCTGGTATTGTTTCGCAAGGTAGAGCGCAGCGCCAGCACTGGAACGAAATAAATGCTTCCGTTCATCTATCGTGTCGTTGATGACAAGGCCGACTTCTCGGGCAGTGAAATCTTTGAACTGCCAATACCCCACCGCTTGGGAACGAGAGACAGCATGAGGATTGAGACGGCTCTCTTGAATGGCGAGATACTTGAGGTCTTCGGGCACACCGATGTAGAAGAGCGCCTCCTCTATATAGGGCAAAAGCGTCTCGGCTCGGGCGACGAGGGCTTGGAGAGTCGGTTGATGCTCATGGAGCTTGATGATATACTGTTCAATAGAGCGCCGCGCCTCGGGGGTAATACGCGTTTGCATCCCGCAAAACACCATGCTCTCGGGCACAGGAGGAATGCCCGTCAGCCACAAAAGGATTGCCCCTATCATCCCATCATCGTCAAATGGAAGTGCAAGCGCAGCAGGCGTAGCTCTTCATAAGTATATTCGCCGCGCAGCGCACGCATGGCTTTTTCTATATCGTCATCTTCCGCCTCGTAGAAGTACTCAAATGCCTCCTCTATGCGGTCTATATCCATCATCGCTTCTACTGCATACCCTAAGCGCAGCTTTACACCTGCCACGAAAACGATTTGTTCTAACTTATCTATAAGTTCTTCAAGCGAAAGGTTGAGCCGTCGGGCTATCGTAGGTAGCGGCACGCGCATGTCAGTAGACTGGATGATTTCCGCCCAATCCACTTGACGCTTCTGCGGGACAGGTACAATCAGTTCAACGGGACGCTCGATGTTATTTTCTTCCACGTAGTTGCGGATAAGGTCTACGAAGGGCTTGCCAAACTTCTGGGCTTTCACGGGTCCGACGCCGGGGATGCGCTCCAGCTCCTCTAACCGAATAGGATACTGCGTCGCCATTTCTATAAGGGTCGGCTCTTGGAAAATCACATAAGGCGGCACATTGTGTTCTTGGGCGATTTTTTTGCGCAGTTCTTTTAGCTTTTCCAGTAAAACCTCATCGTGCAGCGCCAGATCTTCTATAATCGCTTCATCGTCAGTGGCGGGGGTACGGTCGTACGGCGGATAGAGCATGATGGGGTGGGGATTTTTGAGAAACTCTTCGCCTTTTTCGGTGAGGCGCATGATGGAATAGTCATTCATATCCCGCTCCAAGTAGCCCTCTATAAGGAGTTGGGTGACGTAGGATTTGAGTTCTTCCATACTGTGTCCTTTGAGTGCGCCGTAGGTAGGGAGGGCTTTGCCGCCTACTTCTGGGGAGAGCCCCACGACATGGTCTAATATGGGCGTGATAGGGAAGCGTCCCAGTTGTTTGAGCACTTGGAGGATGGGACGGGCTACATGCTGCCCATCAAAGCTCTTTTTCGGATAGCGGCAGTTGTCGCACATGCCGCCGCACTTGTCGGTATCGTAGCTTTCGCCAAAGTACTGCAAGAGAAACTTCCGCCGGCACTGCCCCGTCTCACAGAAATGCGCCATCTCCTGCAGCAGAAATACGATCGCTTCTCGTTCGCTGGCGGGTTTATCTTTGAGAAAGCGATCCAGTTTGATAATGTCGTTGTAGTCGTAGTACAAAATGCAGTCCGACGGCAAGCCATCTCGTCCAGCGCGCCCCGTCTCTTGGTAGTAGTTTTCTATGCTTTTGGGCACATCATAGTGAATCACAAAGCGCACATCAGGCTTGTCTATCCCCATGCCAAAGGCTATGGTAGCGACGATAACTTGCACTTCCTCGTTGAGGAAGGCATCTTGATTGCGGTTGCGGGTCGCACTATCCATGCCAGCGTGATAAGGCAGGGCTTTGATACCATTAGCTTGGAGGGTACTGGCCACCTCCTCTACCCGCCGCCGCGAATGGCAATACACAATCCCCGATTGCCCAGGACGCGAACGAATGTATTGGACGATTTCTTTGAGGGTAGCTTGGTGAGAACGCTTCGGTGTGACCTGGTAATAAAGATTAGGTCGATTGAAACTGGTGCGAAAGACCACCGCATCCATGATTTCCAAGTTCTCCAAAATATCCCGCTGCACCCGCGGCGTAGCGGTCGCCGTGAGAGCGATGATCGGCATAGGCGGTAGATTGCGCAAAGCATGGCGAATCCGGCGATACTCTGGACGAAAGTCATGCCCCCATTCGGATATACAGTGCGCTTCATCCACGGCGACAAAACTGACCTTGAGCTGCTGGAGAAACTCCTGAAAGTGGTCTGTAAGCAAAGTCTCTGGGGCTACATAGAGCAGTTTGACTTCGCCGCGCAGGCAAGCTTGTTTGACTTCTTCATACTCGCGCTTGGAGAGACTGCTATTGAGAAACATCGCTGGAATGTCATACGCCTGCATTTGATCTACTTGATTCTTCATCAGAGCGATGAGGGGGGAGACGACCAGCGCCGTCCCAGGCAAAAGCAAAGCAGGGAGTTGATAGCACAGGGACTTACCTGCGCCCGTGGGCATGATGACCATGACATTCTTGCCAGAGAGAAGCGTGCGAATAATCTCCTCTTGAGGGCCACGGAAAGATGAGTACCCAAAATACCGCTGCAGCGCTTCTCTCAGATCTAAAGCCGTAGCCGACGACATATTCAGCAAGCGAGTTTTGTTACCTTTGCCAAAGATAAGTAAAGTCCCACATGCATATAGAGACTGCCCGTTGGGTGCTTCAAACGGAAGCTGATGCCATACTCAGATTGTCGGGCAAGATAGATGAGCGCTTCGCCGAGCTGGTAGAAAGGATCCTCCGCATAACTGGCAAAGTCGTCCTGACGGGCGTAGGAAAAAGTGCCCATATAGCAGCCAAAATCACAGCTACCCTCAACTCCGTGGGGACGCCTGCGGTATGGCTGCATGCCACCGAAGCGGTGCATGGCGATGTGGGGCTTGTGCAACCAGGGGACATTGTTCTGATTTTCTCCAAAAGCGGGGAGACCCCAGAAGTGCGCGCGCTTGTGCCCGTTCTGCGGGCGCGGGAAGCTTATATTGTCGCCTGCGTCGGAGATGTCAATAGTTCTGTAGCTCGATTGGCTGACTTGGTCATAGACCTGAGTGTAGATCGCGAAGCCTGCCCCCACAATCTCACGCCCACGGCTTCTACGACGGTAGCTTTGGCTTTTGGGGATGCTTTGGCGATTGCACTCATGCAGGCGCGGGGGTTCGGGCCCGAAGACTTTGCAGCGACCCATCCTGCCGGCACCCTCGGCAAACGCCTTCTTCTGCGCGTACGGGACATTGCAGAGCCGACCCTCCCCGCCGTCTCAGAAGAGGCCCCCTTCAAAGAAGTGCTTTATGCCATCACCAGCGGTCGCAAAGGCGCCGTAGCCGTACTCGCTCCAGATAGCGCGATTTTGCGGGGAATCATTACAGATGGCGATATTCGCCGAGCCGTGGAAAAATACGAGCCGGCAGACCTACTCCACCTGCGCGCAGCTCAACTCGCTACCCCCGCCCCCAAAACCATAGACCTCAATCAGAAAGCTTACGATGCTCTTCATTTGATGCGCACGCATCAGATCTCGCAGCTTATCGTGCTGGAAAATGGACGCCCGTGGGGCATGCTCCACTTTCACGACCTTATACGAGAAGGTATCCGATGATCGCTCAGACTCACGCCTTGATACTGGCTGGCGGAAGCGGCACTCGGTTTTGGCCCCTCAGCCGCGCTGCCCATCCTAAGCAGTTTTTAGATGTGCTGGGGCTCGGACGCTCCCTCCTCCAAGCTACCATAGACCGCATCGCTCGTCTGCTTCCCCTTGACCGCATCTGGATCATCGCCAATCAGCAGCACCAAGCCCTCATAGAAGCCCAAGTCCCTTCCATTCCGCCTGAACGGCGCTTGTATGAGCCCCTCCAGCGCAATACCGCCCCAAGTATCCTCTGGGCTACACAGAGAGTCGCTCAAATAGACCCCAACGCCCTCCTGTGGATACTGCCCGCCGACCATTTCATCCCCGATGAGGACGAGTTCATCCAACTCATGCAACAAGTCATAGAAACTTGCGACTTTTCCGAGGCAATCTATACCGTGGGCATTCGTCCGAAGTATCCTCACACTGGCTACGGATACATTCAGTTCGTGCCCAAGCCAACGCTATGCAAACCTGTCAAAACCTTTACAGAAAAACCCTCCCGAGATCTAGCAGAACTTTTCTTGCAGAGCGGCGAGTTTCTCTGGAATAGCGGCATGTTTTTAGCGACGGCACAGGTACTTCGTCGCGCCTTTCAACAGCATGCCCCAGACCTCTTTGAGCTTTTCTCCGAGATTGACCCCCTTGACCCCAACGCCGTGCTACAAGCCTTTCGGCAGTCAGCCAATATTTCTTTTGACTATGCCATCATGGAAAAATACACCCCTGTCGTCGTCGTAGAAGGCAACTTCCGCTGGTGGGACT
>CAZZMF010000095.1:0-5451 GCA_964655255.1 uncultured Sphingobacteriaceae bacterium | reverse complement strand
TACCTGGCTGCGGAGCTTGACAAGAGAGAAGCATGTTGGATTATTTGGTGAAGTGGGCGGCACGCCTGCGGTAAAGAAAGCTAAATCCTCCTCAAAAGCTTCTCGCTCCATAGATCTTTTTAGTGCCGTAGAAGCGAATGGAGGGTATAGCTCTCTCGTGCCTTATAGCACGCCCGGGCGCTATCGTGAATATGCCCTTCCGGAGCATCCGGGCGGGCAGGTACCTACCATCATAGATACGCTGCATCAGATGGAGTTAGTTATACATCTTGTTCCCGAGGAAAGCCGATTCGAGAAAGTGCAAGAAGCTATAGAAAATCCTCAGGTGTATGAAATCCTTCACCTTGGGCGGGCAGAGGACCTTCTCATGCTGGAAAGCCACAGTAAGATAGAACTTAGACGCCAAAAAGTGCCTCCCGGGCGCTATCCGTACATGTGGTGGATACCTTATGAAGAGGGGAAGGCTTCCATGTTGGAAGGTCTCCTCTACCGTATCGCCCTAAGAGCCGAAGATACCAAACATGGGCGCCATACGGACACCACACTCGTGCAGTTATGGGAGGGAGAAGCTCCTTATGCCTTTGAAGCTTATTATGACGATGAGCTGAAGATTCCTGTTTTCCTTCAAGATTTATGACCATACTGGCAAAAAAAGACCCGCAGCTATCTCTTTTAGAGCACACACAGCATGTGCTAACTGCTGGAAAGGCACTGCTGGAGCCTGACGCAGAATTGCCGCCAGAGGTGCGGAAGATACTTGATGAGTTTTTGGAACCCTTGATTATTTGGCATGACTTGGGAAAAGTACAGCCTGCTTTCCAGCGAAAGATGCAGGAAAAACCGCTCTTTTTCTCGCCTTGTGGTGATGTGAGGGCGGAGGTTCCGCATAGCGTTTTTTCCCTGCTCTGGATGAACCCAGCCGAGGTGTCTGACCTGGCACAGAAGCTCTATCCTGGTGACATTGAGAAAGCTCGTCAGGTTTTATATGCGATAGTAGCGTATCACCACTGGCGGGGGAGCATACAGGAGGAAGCGGCTGGCTTAGGGCACATAGAGCACTTTCTTGAAGAGATAGAGAGCGTTTCTGCTCAGGCAGCGATGGAAAGCTGTCTCAAGGCGGAGATGGGGGCTTTTGCGAGATACATCGGCTGGAATGAAGAGGTGGCGCGGGGATTGATGGGAGGGGTAGCGCTATATCGGTATGCGCCGCCTCCCTATCTCAATGAATGGCTGCCACAGCGGTTGGGGATTGCCGATCCGCTGGTGAAAAAGTGGGTGATTCTCGCTGGGGCGCTCCTGCGCTGTGACCACTATGCCTCTGCTGTGGAGGGGGGATTATCTGCTTCCCTTAGCGAGCCGCTGCAGCCGCCTCTCTCTGATGAGAGGGTGCGTGACTTCTTGACCTCTAAAAGTTCGCATGCCTGGCAGATCGCCGAAGCGCCGTCCTATCGGGGAAAGAATACCATCCTCATCGCTCCGACTGGCATGGGCAAGACGGAGTTTGCCTTTCTGTGGGCGACGCCGGGGCGGTTATTTTTCTCGCTGCCGCTGCGGGCTGCCGTGCATCAGACCTATGAGCGCGCAAAGGCGCTTTTTGGAGATGATAAGGTGGCGCTTCTCCATGGGGATGCTGCTTTGTACCTTCATGAAAAAGGCTTAGAAGAGACCTCTGCTATTGAGAGCCATGCGTTAGCCCGGCATCTTGCTCATGCAGCGGTGATTTGCACAGGGGATCAACTCTTTCCGTATGCGATGCGTCCGCCGGGATATGAGCGGATATACTTTTCCCTGCTCACAGGTAATCTCATTATTGACGAAGTGCAAGCATACGATCCCCGCGCTGCTGCCTTGATAGTGAAGCTTATTGAGGATATACACACACTGGGTGGGCGATTCCTCCTGATGACAGCTACACTGCCGCTATTTATTTGTAGGGAACTGCGCAGTATTGACAGTGGGCTTAGCATAATAGATAAATACGCTTCCCTTCCTAAGGATAGATTTCGGCATCGGGTAGCCCTTATACGCTACGCGATCTCAGCGGGTAAGCGAAAGAAAGAAAAGTCGTCGGAAAAGAAAAAGGCGTTTTTGTCCGACGATGTGATCCAGTGCATCCTGAAAAAAGCCAAGGAGCCCCCAGCCCATGCAGAGAAAAGGAAATACAGTCGTATTCTGGTAGTTCTGAATACGGTCGCTCATGCTCAAGATGTATATGAGCGGCTCAAGGCGTTATCGGGAGAGGATGTGGAGGTGGCATTACTACATTCGCTCTTTACGCAAGAAGATCGGAGAGAAAAAGAAGAGCATCTGCGCAAGCGTTGGGCTCTACATGCTGATTATACTCAGGAAAGACCCGAAATATGGGTAGCGACCCAGGTAGTAGAAGCGGCTTTGGACATAGATGCGGATGTGCTCTTTACGGAACTGGCGCCGGCGGATGCCCTCGTCCAGCGAATGGGTCGTGTGCTGCGACGCTTTAGGGCAGATGACCCCCACTTACCTAACCCCGACGCGCCGAATGTCTTTATCTGCGTTTCGGAAAATGAGCCTTTCGTATCCGGGGCAGGCACAATATATGACGAGGAGCTTCTGCTACTTACCGTGAGATGGTTAGTAGAGGGGAAAAAGCTGGTTAAGCCCAACAGAAAGAATGATTCGCAGGTCCCCTCAGATGAAGAGTCTAAGGGAAAGCCTGCCGCCAAAAAGGCGAGGCAAAAAGACTCTGGATGGAAGGCGCTTATTGAGCAGATACACCTTGCAAAAGATGAGGACTGCCGCCCAGCTACCACATGGGAGCTTTCTGAGCCAGATAAATGCCGCTGGGTGAGAAGAGTATATTATGCCCTTCCTGCGGATAGTGCATACTTGCAACGCTTTTATGAAACTCTGAATGCTGCTCGAGCCGGTATAGTTGCCGAGCATCGGGAGGAAGCGCAGCGGGTATTTCGCCAGATGGTACAGGTGGAGATTGTGCCGGAGAGTCTGTGGGAGGATTTTATCCGGCGGGTGGAAGGCTTTTTGAAAACAGGCGCTACCGGTAAGGGGGCTTTTCTACGATGGCAGCAGGAAGTGGCGGCACGGTGCTTTGTGAGCATACCGTTTTACCTTCTCAAACAGCGCACATCCGTAGCTAAAGAGCTCTACGCCCGAAAGTTTGACCTTTATATGCGCCTTCCGAAGGCTATCGTAGAAGTGCTGCGGAGGACATACATCGGCTATGGTTTCAGTTATGATGAGGAGGTAGGGCTGAAGCGGACGCATGACACCCCGCAGGGATTGGGCTTTGACTTTGATGAGGTGATACTCTGAGAGAGGAGAGGCGCTTAAGTCATCTGCAGGAGATAGCTTTTGAGAAATGGCTCTAAATCTCCGTCCAGTACGCCTTGGGCGTCGCTGGTCTCGTAGTTAGTGCGCAGGTCTTTGACGAGCTTATAGGGGTGCAGGACATAACTGCGTATCTGAGAGCCCCACTCGATCGGACGCTTTTGAGCTTCCAGTTTGGCGCGCTCTTCTTGACGCTTTTGCAGTTCTAACTGGTAGAGACGGCTTTTGAGGAGTTGGAGAGCTTTTTCGCGATTTTGGTGTTGAGAGCGTTCTTGTTGACAAGTGACGACGATTCCTGTGGGGATGTGCTTGACTCGAACGGCGGTTTCTACTTTATTCACATTCTGCCCGCCATGCCCCCCCGCTCGGAAAGTGTCCCATTCCAAGTCGTTAGGGTCTATGTGGATTTCTATGCGGTCATCTACGAGTGGATAGACAAAAACGCCTGCGAAAGAGGTATGCCGGCGTGCGTTGGCATCAAAGGGAGAGATGCGCACCAGTCGATGTACGCCACTTTCCCCTTTGAGATAGCCATAAGCATAAGGCGCATCAATCTCTAAGGTGATATTTCGATAGCCCGCTCCATCGCCGACGAGTTCATCTACGATAGTGACGGGCCAGCCTTTTTTCTGAGCGTACATCATATACATGCGTGCCAACATGGCGACCCAGTCTTGGGCTTCGGTGCCGCCCGCCCCCGCATTGATTTCTAAAACGCAGCCATAGGCATCTTCGGGGGCAGAGAGCATCTTCTGCCATTCTAAATCATCAAGTACTTTTTTCGCCTCGGCAAAAGCCCGTTCTACTTCTTTTTCATCCGAGTCCCCGCTTCGGTAGAGTTCTAATGCCAGTTCTGCCAGTTCTACGGCTGAAACGGCAGCTTGGTATTTCTCTATCCACTCTTTCTCGGCTTTGAGTTGAGCGAGGGTCTTGCGCGCTGCTTCGGGATCATCCCATAGGTCGGGTGATTGACTTTGGGCTTCCAGTTGGGTCACGAGAGCTTCTCTACGGGGGATGTCAAAGAAACCCCCTTAGCGCCGAGAGGCGCTCTTTGAGAGTTCTCAGGGCTTCTTGCGTCATACAGCGCGAAGGTACAACGATAACGGCACGCCTGCGGGGAGAAAGATGGGGTGATACGAGTAGTTCTTGCCGGATATGTGGGAAGGGATTTTCGCGGATGAGTTTTGTATCTTCGTAGGGTGTCGTCCAAGGTAGACCCGATCAGCCTACTACATTTACTGGAAGAAGCGGGGTTTTCTCGGGCGCAGGCAGAAGCTCAGCTGCGTGCCTTCATAGCGCTACTGAGTTCTAAGGCGCCGACCACTCGCCATTTGCGTATAGTTGAGAAGCGGTTGCATGCGGAGATTCAGCAGTTAAGGGAGCGTCTCAGAGCGGAGATGGCGCAGCTGGAGGAGCGTCTCAGAGCAGAGATGGCGCAGCTGGAGGAGCGCCTTAAAGCCGAAATGCAGCAGCTGGAGATGCGGCTTAGTGGAGAGATGGCACAGTTAGAAAAGCGCTTGCAGGCTGAGCTGGAGAAGCTGCGTTTAGAACATCAGTTAGCTTTGGAGAAGCTTCGTACGGACATGCATGCCATGGAAACACGCCTCGTCCGTGAAGAAAGAGAAGGGCGTCGGCAAATCATCATCTGGGTCGCTGGCATGCTTCTCGGCTATTCCGCAGTTCTACTGGGACTGGGGAAGTTAGTCGGCTTTTTCCGGTAAGATCTTCGGGTCTTTTCTACACCAGCAAGTGACGACAGAGCAAGAAGCAGCATAAAATCAAACACGCTGCAAAGGAGCCGCTTCGTTGGGAATGTAGTCCCTCCGGTGCTTCGGGATAGATAGCACGATTACGCTCTGTATAGAGTAGGGCACTCCCTTGCGCTGATATGCCGTTTGAAGCGATAGAAGTACCCAATCCCCTATTGCTTGTAGGTTATCTTTTGAGGGTTTTCAGGATTTCACCGGATCTTCTCGGCTCGTAAGCCGCTGAACCGCAGAGCAAAAGGGGCGCGGTTTTCAGGATTTCACCGGATCTTCTCGGCGATAGCACATGGTAGGCGATAATGCTGTGCTTTTCCCCGGGTCGGTTCTATGAGACGGATGCTCACGATATAAATACCCGCCG
>CAZZMF010000094.1:0-5462 GCA_964655255.1 uncultured Sphingobacteriaceae bacterium | reverse complement strand
GGGCGGGAAACTTACTTAGACTTGGCGCCATGGCGTGGGCGTCCCGGCGGTCCGGCTGCTCAAATCCGCGGGATAGACGATGGTGCCTTCAGTGCTCATCTCACTTTCTGGACAGCCCCACCAGGCAACCTAGGCAACAATACTACCGTGGAGCGCATGCGGATTACAGCTGACGGGAATGTGGGGATTGCTACCACTACCCCAACTCATAAATTACACATCTACAGCTCCACTGCTGGGGCTATCCGAATAGAAGATGGTACCCAAGGCTCAGGAAAAGTTCTCAAAAGTGACGCAGATGGCGTAGGACGGTGGGCTTATGAAGTGCCGCCCGGTGGCATTATCATGTATTCAGGACCATGGAACTTTGATGCTACTGGTTTAGGAACTGGTAGCCTTACAGGGTGGGCTTTGTGTAATGGAAATAATGGTACCCCCGACCTATCTGATCGTTTCGTCATGGGTACTACAAGCTCCGCGACTCTTGGCCAGACCGGAGGGAGTAATACTATATACCTTACCGTGGATCAGTTACCTCCTCATACTCATTCTATCTCCGCGGCGGGAGACCACACTCATGGAGTAAGAGCTATTTTCCATGGACAGGATTCTGAGGGTGACGATAACTGTAGCACACCCTATAGCGAACGGCGTGTGTTTTTGGGGGACGATAATATATGGCCCAGTTGTGGTAATCCCTTCCGTGATACTTACCCGACGGATCCCGCTGGTGCTCACGACCATGGAGGGGCTACTGGCGCCACAGGCCAGGGTGCTGGGATAGACATCAGGCCTGCCTACATAAGGCTTGCTTTTATAATGAAGCTGTGATTTTTTGTCTGATGGAATAAAGCGTCTAAATGCTCGTCCGCCTTGCCGAGCACTTAACAAGCTGTGAGGAGACGGACGTACATCTATTTACACAGAAGTTATACGAAAGATGTGTATTCCTCTGGCTTTTGAGGGGTTAGCGGCGGCGCCGAAGGCGCCGCCGCTAACCACATAACTCTTCTTTTCCGCCAGTATATAAACGCCCCTTCACACGGCTTCTGGCAGGGATACCTCCAAGCCCTCTATGGCGAAAGCCAGCAGCGACCGAATATCTGAGAAGTAATGCAAGGTCAGCCCGTCAAGCAACTCTGGAGGGATTTCGGATACGTCTTTACGGTTGGCTTCTGGGAGGGCGACTTCGCGGAGTCCTGCGCGCAGGGCAGCCAGGAGTTTTTCTTTCACACCGCCGATGGGTAAGATGCGTCCTCGCAGCGTAATCTCCCCGGTCATCGCCAGATACGGACGAATGCGCTTACCAGTGACGAGGGAAGCCAGCGCACTCAGCAGCACTACGCCAGCCGACGGACCATCTTTCGGCACCGCTCCCGCTGGAATGTGAATGTGAATATCATGCGACTTGAACCATTCTGGCTCTGCCAGACGATAGGCTCGCACCAGGTGATAGGCGATAGTGGCTGACTCTTTCATTACCTCTCCCAGCTGTCCCGATAAGCTAAGCTTTCCCTCCCCGGGCATAGCCAGCGTTTCAATATACAGCACATCGCCTCCATAAGGCGTCCATGCCAAGCCAATCCCCACCCCGTGGCGCAAGTCTTTTTCATACTCTTCTTTCTCAAAGCGGGGCGCACCTAACACCTCCTCCAACTTTTCGGGGGGGATTTGTACTGTTTTTTGAGCTTTTTTCTCCACTATTTGGAGGGCTGTCCAGCGCGCCAGCCCTGCCAGTTCCCGCTGAAGCTGACGAACTCCCGACTCTCGCGTGTAGCGTTCTATCACATGCAGGATGGTGTCATCGGGCAGCTTGAGCTGGGAGGGTTTGATGCCATGCTCATTAATAACTTTTGGCAGAAGGTGTCGGCGGGCAATCTGGAGTTTTTCAGGGACGCTATACCCAGAAAGTTCTATAATCTCCATGCGGTCTCGCAGGGCTGGATGGATGGTATCTAAGGAGTTAGCGGTGGCGATGAAAAGTACTCTGGAGAGGTCGTAGGGGATTTCTAAGTAATGGTCTTGGAAGGTAGTATTTTGCTCAGGGTCTAAGACTTCTAAGAGGGCGTGGGCGGGGTCGCCGCGAAAATCATGACCGATTTTGTCTATTTCATCCAGGACAAAGACGGGATTGCTGGTGCCGGCTCGGCGCAAGAGTTGTAGGATGCGCCCTGGCATAGCCCCGATATAGGTGCGACGATGTCCTCGGATTTCGGCTTCGTCATGTAAGCCTCCGAGGGACATGCGCACGTACTTGCGTCCGAGGGCATCGGCTACGGATCGAGCTAAGGATGTTTTGCCGACCCCTGGGGGACCGTATAGGCATAGGATGGGGCTTTTCATGTCTTGGCGCAGCTTGAGGACGGCGAGGTATTCTAAGACCCGCTTTTTGACTTTCTCCATGCCGTAGTGGTCCCTATCTAAGATCTTTCTCGCTCTGGTGAGGTCAAATCGGTCTTTTGTGTAAGTTTGCCAAGGCAAGTCTAAAAGCCACTCAATATAAGCTGTGGCTACCCCGTATTCTGGGGAGAAAGGTGGGATGCGTTCTAAGCGGGCGATTTCCCGTTCAAAAGCCTGCTGGGCTTCGGGGGGCCAGTTTTTCTTCTGGGCAGCTTCTTGATATCGGGCGATATCGGACATTTCGGGGGATTCCCCGAGTTCGTCTTGGATAGCTTTGATCTGCTGACGCAGGATATAGTCCCGCTGCTGGCGCTCCAAGGTGCTGCGGACCCGATTGAGAATGTCTTCGGTAACCTCTAAGACGTTGAGTTGGGCTTGCACTTGTGCCAGGACTTTTTCGGCGCGCTCCCCTATATCATCTATTTCCAGAAGGGCTTGTCTTTCGGGGAGATTCATGGGGAGGTTGTTAGCGAGGAAGTTAGTCATGAAGGGCAGCCCTTGGATGTTTTGCAGGATGAAGCGGGCTTCTTGGGGGCTCTCGGGGAGATGCTCTAAGGCTTTGAGGGCATTTTCCCGAAGGGCGAGCAGCAGACCTTTCTGATGAGTTTCATCAGGTAAGGTCTCTGGCGCATACTCAAACCGCGCCCGCAAAAAAGGCTGCGTCTGCACAAACTCCGTCAAGCGAATCCGATGGCGCCCTTGGATCAGGAGGGTAATATGTCCCTCAGGAGTCCTCTGCGCTCGCAATATTTTTGCTAAGGTTGCTGTGGTATAGACGCCTTCGGGGGTAATCTCGTCAGACTCTGGGTTTTTTTGAGCAGTGATAGCGAGATAAAAGCGCTTTTCGGCTTTGAGCTGCTCCAGAAGCTGAATAGAACTGGGACGCGCTACCGAGATGGGCAAAATGACACCCGGAAAGAGAACAGTATTACGCAGGGGCAGCACTTCTATGCTGTCCGCTTCTATACGAGGAAAATCTGGCATCCCTGGTGCCCGCAGGACATATGACAAGCTGTCAGTGTCCTCGGCAAACGGATTGTTCTCATCCCGCATAACTCGCAACTTTCGCAAATGCCGTGCCTACAAAGGTAGGCAAGCCCTCGCTTTACCTTTGCGTAGTGCGGGTTGGCATTTTTTTCGGGGGCGCTTCACGAGAAAGAGAAGTGTCCTACGCAGGCGGACGCTCCGTTTATGACCTATTAGATAGGCGAAAGTTTCACCCCATCCCCCTATTTCTGGATGCTTTTCATAGAATCGTGCGAATGCATCCGAAGTACCTCTACTACGGGATGATCAGCGATTTTTTTCCTCCACCGACAGAGCTACCCGAGTCTGTCCAGTTTCCGTTGTATGCTGAGCAGCTTCACTATCCCGAAAGTTCGGCTTATCTCGGGGCTCTGGCAAAACTTGGACCCATTCTCTCCCCTGAGGCGCTGGTGCAGGAGATAGATTTTGCTTTTCTTGTCCTGCATGGGCTGGGCGGCGAAGATGGAAGCATCCAAGGGCTTTTAGAACAGTTAGGCATCCCGTATGTAGGGGCGGGCATAGGAAGTAGTGCGTGGGGCATGGACAAAGCTCGTCAGCGGGCATGGTTAGAGGCGTTTGGCTTCGCTGTACCGAAGTATGTGGTCATACCGCGCACCCTCCTATGGGAAGCCCCACAGACGCTCATGGATACAGTAGCGGAAAAGGTGGGTTTCCCCTGCGTCGTCAAGCACCCTTGGCAAGGCTCCACCATCGGCGTGCAAGTCTGCTCTGCTCCCGAAGCGCTCATAGAAGCTGTATTTCACTGCACCTTCACAAAGCCTGTGCGCGATCTTCCGACCGAGCCTACCGCAGTGCTCCTCAGCCTAACCGAAGGACTGAGCCTACCGCTCCTGTATCGGGATCGGGAGGGCAGTCCCCGAGAAATGATCACCGACTGGCAAGAGCTACAGCACTTTTTGCGCAGGCGCCCCCAACAAGGCTTTGTAGAAGCATGGGACGCACCGCCCTACGTGCTGGTGGAGCAGTTTATCTCAGGGGAGGAGTTTTCGGTCATCGTGTTAGACCTGCCTTCGGGTGAGAAAGTCGCCCTCCCGCCCACTCACATTCGCAAAGCCAGTTCTTTATATGATTACCGCGCTAAGTACCTTTCGGGGATAAGTTCCAAAAAGACCCCCTCTTCAGCGCTTCCGAATGCCCGTATTCAGCGCGAAGCAGAACGGCTTGCGCGGTTGGCGGGCTTAGAGGTGTACAGCCGACTGGATGGGATTGTCAGCGCAGATGGACAAATCTTCTTCAACGATCCCAATACCACCTCTGGCATGTTGCCTGCCTCCCTGCTTTTTCACCAAGCCGCGGAAGTGGGCTTTACCCCCACAGAGTTTTTGACCTATTTGATAGAGCGATCGGTCAGTGTGCCAAGGACAGGTAACATACGGGGCTTTTTACGGCGTCATCGGCTTTCTCTTGCTACCGCTGTCCCCTCTCAGGAGACTAAACGCACCCGAGTCGCCGTGATCTTTGGTGGAAGCTCCTCCGAAAGGCATATCTCCTTAGAAAGCGGTCGGAATGTGGTCAATAAGCTCGCAGCGAAGTATGAGGTCGTACCGCTTTTTCTCCATGTGAAGGGGGATGCGCTGGAACTGTGGGAGCTTCCACCGCGCCTGCTCTTCAAAGACAACGCTGATGATGTCGCCGCTGCCCTTGCCGATTCTGATATACCTCCAGAAGTGGCGACTGTGCGCCACCGCATAATACAGCATATCGGGGAGCGGGTAGCGCTTCATCCTTCCTATGCTGCTCAGCCAGTCGCATGGGAAGCCCTGCAAGAACGCGCGGATTTTGTCTTCTTAGCCTTGCACGGGCGCCCCGGCGAAGACGGCACCGTCCAGCAGCGCTTAGAAGCCCTAAACATACCCTATAATGGCAGCGCACCAGCCATATGTGCCCTCCTAATGGATAAATACGCCACACAGGAGCATTTAGCCAAGGGCGGCTTCAAAGTCCCCGCCCATTATAAGGTAGAGAAAAGGGCTTGGCAAAAAGACCCTCATGCCGTCCTACGAGCGATTGAAGCC
>CAZZMF010000093.1:0-5483 GCA_964655255.1 uncultured Sphingobacteriaceae bacterium | reverse complement strand
CCCGTGGTATTTTCCTGAAAGAAGTTTGGCCCCTCGAGCTTAGTGTAGAAGCGTAGGTACTGGTAGAAGGGGTTGTACAGGATAGCACCGAGGGACCATCGTCCATTAGCGAAGCTTTTTCGCACGCCCAGTTCCTGAAACATGAATACGGGGCGCAATCCCTGTAGGGAGATACGGGGGGAGTTATAGTTGCCGGAGAGCTCGGCGGTCCAGGTGGGAGCGGGGCGCCACTGGACGGAACCGCGTACCGTGTATTGCCAACCAGAGTTTTTGAGGCTATACTGGTCTAAGTTGGCTTCTAAAAGCACCCACTCCAGTTCGCCGCTGCCTTGAATGGTGAGCTTGTCTGAGAATAGGGTCTTTCGGAAAAACACATTGGCGCCGTAGAGGGTGCGGCGCCCGGCGTTTAGGTAGGTGGTATTGGTCACGCCTTTTTCATCTACGAACGTATATTCTTGCACAGCATCCAGCGTTTGGCGAGTGTAGAGGGTGATGAAGGGGAAAAAGCCCAGTTCCACCGAGTGTGTGAGCTCGGGATTGAGGTTAGGGTTGCCGTACTGGATGTTGCGGGGGTCGGAAGCATCTACGAAGGGGTTGAGTTCTTGGAGCCATGGGCGGCGAATACGCTGGCTATAGCTGATTTGTAAGGGGAAAAGCCCCTTGATACTATAGCTGAGGAGGAGGTTAGGAAAGAGGTTCTGATAATATTGGCGCAGTGGGAGCGTCCCGCGTAGGAAGAGAGCATCGTTGTAGGTGTATTCGTATCGTAAGCCGCCTTTGAGGAGCCAGCGGTCTTTGCTCCAGGATAAGGACGCATAAGCTGCGGGCACCCATTGGGTGTAGGTGAGGGTATCTTGCCTTTGTGGCAGGGGTACGAAGGTCTCTACTGAACGATCAAATCGCTCATAGCTAAATCCTGTGCCCAATCCACGCATATTGAGGCGCAGACCGCTTTCAAGTTTCCAGTGGGTGCCGAGGGGGCGGGTGTAGTCAGCTTGAAACTGTCCATCCCAGGAGGGTCCGCTATTGCGGCTGCGCTCTCGCAGGAAGAAAGTATCCAGCGCGGCGATCTGGTCTAAGGTGTAATGCTGCTCACGCCGTCCATAGCCTCCTTGGATGGATAGGAAAAGCTCTTCGCCTTCTCGGGCTTGCGGGCGATAGGTATAGTCTAAGTTTGCACTCATACCCCTGTCCTGCAAGGGATAGCGCGCTTGCCGTAGATATTCCACACCATCAAAGGGTCCGCCTGCCCAACTCACCAACAAGTCGTTTGTACGGAGGAAAGACAAGTCACGCAGATTGACGCCCCAAGTGAAAGTCTGCTCTGCATTTCGCACATATTCCCCGCCGTAGAAGACGTTTGTAGCGAAGCGTCGCGGGAGAAAATCCCCATTTTGGCGCAGTTCTGTGGAACCGAAGGAAGTTTCTTGGCGTCGATAGAACCGCGTGAAGCCCGTTCCTGCGTACCGGTAGCGCCCGCCGAGGTTGAGGGTATGAGACCAACGACCGATTTTAGCGCCGAGGGTAAGGCTTCCATTAGCAAACTGATTGGATATGCCAGCATTAGCGGAGACGCTGATACCTTCTAAGCGGTTGCGTTTGAGGACGATATTGAGGATGACGGCGCCTTCGGCTTCGTAGCGGGCAGAGGGGTTAGTAATGAGTTCTATCCGTTCTATTTGGTCAGCGGGGATGGCGCGCAGGGCATCGCCGGGGTTATTAGCGAAAAGGAGTGAGGGTTTGCCATCCACATATACACGCACGGCACCACTACCGCGCACCTCTATGCGCCCGTCTAAATCCACATTTACAGCGGGGACTTTACGCAGGACATCTATGGCGTCTCCGCCCTGTAGGGTAGGATCTTTCTCCGGAGAGTAGACGATTTTCTCAGGCTGGTACTCAATCGGTCCGCGCTCAGCCTGTATTTCTACAGTTTGGAGTTCTATGCCGACTTCGGATAGGTAAAGGGTACCCAGGTTGATATCGGGACGCAAGGGGGTAGTTTCTACGATCCTTTCAGTGGCGGCATAGCCAAGGGGCTGCAAACGAAGGCGATACCTGCCCACGGGCACTTCCTGCAAGGTAAAAGCCCCCTTATCATCTGAGAGCGTGCCAGTTATGAGTTTATCGCCTCGGTACAGCGACACAGAAACGTAGGGTAGAGGCTCTTTAGTCGCGCTATCTTTGAGAATGCCGCGGATTGTGCCCTTGAGAGCGGCTTCGGGTCGCGGAGGGGCATCGCCCCGACCTTCACGCATGCCACCTTCTGGACGCAGCCGATTCGGGGGCTGAGCATACAGAAGGCATACCACAAGAAGGCATCTCCACATCACTTACCACTTAGAGGGAGGCAATAGCTCAGAGGTTTAATCTCGCGTGCCAATACCTCCTCGGGCTAACTTTGCCCGCCATGAGGATAGACGCCATCAAGGAGCTAAATAAGAGTCGTCCCATAGCGTGGATAGTGGCTCCCAGCGGGCGAACCCAGTGGGCAGAAGTCCTCTCCCCTTTTGGCATAAGTTCAGAGCAGTTTCCTCTCTCGGAAAAGCTAAGCTTTTTCGTAAATGGACAGTACCGTTGGCTCCAAGTATCCCTTCCTAAGGAAGGCATAGAGTATGTGCGGCGGGGGGTATATTATGCCCTTCGGAAAGCTGAGGAGGTAGGCTGGGCAGATATTCAAATCGTCTGGATAGGTACGGCTAATGAGTCCGAGACGATGGAGACCTACCGGGCGCTGGGAGAAATGGCGCATATGAGCCTGTACCGCTTCACAAAGTATGCGGTGGAGGTGCCCGCCTCGGTGTCGCACATATCGGTCTATGCACCTACTGAAGCCGCTTTGCAAGCTGTACAAGAAGGCTTCATCGTCGGAGAGTCAGTCAATATGGTTCGAGACTGGGTAAATGAACCGCCAAATGTCCTCACAGCTGAAGAACTTGCTCGTCGGATCGCAGCCGTTGGTGCTGAAGTAGGCTTTTCCGTGAAGGTTTTGGACAAAACCCAGATAGAAGCGGAGAAAATGGGGGGGCTTCTCGCCGTCAATCGGGGCAGCCAAAATCCGCCTACATTTACTATAGCTGAATACCGTCCTGATGCCCCGTCAATAAGCGTCCGATTGTACTGGTGGGGAAGGGGCTGGTCTTTGATACGGGGGGGTTGAGCCTCAAGCCAACCACGGATAGCATGGACTACATGAAATGTGACATGGCGGGGGGCGCAGCGGTGATTGGAGCGTTGCGAGCTATAGCTCTTCTCAAACTGCCCTTTCATGTGATAGCGCTTGTTCCAGCCACCGATAATCGCCCAGGGGAGAATGCCTATACCCCTAACGACATCATCTACATATCTGACGGTACTCCAGTAGAGATTCGCAACACGGATGCTGAAGGGCGTCTCATTCTTGCTGATGCGCTGGTGTATGCCAGACGCTTTGAACCGGCTTTTGTGCTGGATTTTGCGACACTGACGGGGTCAGCCGCTATGGCGGTCGGGCGCCATGCTTCTGTATTATTTACGAATGCGGACCCCGCTGTGCGCGATGCTCTCATCCAAGCTGGCTGGCATACTTATGAACGGCTGGTAGAGTTTCCTTTGTGGGAGGAGTACGGAATAATGATAAAGAGCGATATCGCCGCTATCAAAAACTCAGCTGGACGGGAAGCAGGGGCTATCACCGCAGCGAAGTTTTTGGAGTACTTTGTGCGGTATCCATGGGCGCATGTGGATATTGCGGGCACCGCCTATCTCAATAAACCTATCCCCCCTGAACGCGGCTTTCCTTCAAGCTATCAGGTCAAATACGCTTCGGGGGTAGGCGTGCGGCTCACCGTAGCATTTTTGCGTTTGTATGGACAACGGCTCTTTGGATGAGCGGCTGCGGGTCGGCTTCTCCATCGGTGAAGCCGGAGGCGTGGGTCCGCAGCTTCTCTTGCGCTTTTTGGAAAGTGAAGGCTGGCAAGAGGCGCTGATTCCGATTGTCTTTGGTCATAGAAAGGTCATAGAGCGCTGGCGCGGGCACTTAGGGCTCAAAAACATGCGTTATCATCTCATCCGTACCCCCAGTGAAGCCAAACCCGAACAGCTCAACCTCATAGAATGTGGGGACTTTGCGGATTTCACTATTGGAAAGCCCTCGGCAGCCGCAGGTGCCCTGGCGCGACAAGCTTTCATCCAAGCCGTAGAAAAAGCCGCAGCCGGCGATATAGACCTGCTTGTTACGCTCCCTGTGGATAAAACGACATTTTATGATGAGAAAGCTTTCCCCTACCGAGGGCATACGGAGTATTTGCGGGCGACATTCCCTCAGACGCCCCCTCTGATGATGATGGTAAGCGACACTTTACGCATCGCTGTGCTGACGGAACATATTCCTCTGCGAGCCGTGCCCGATGCACTCTCCGAAGAAACCCTCCGAACTGCAATACATACCCTACATGCCACCCTAAGGCGCGATTTTGCGATTGCTGCGCCCCGAATAGCTGTACTGGGGCTCAATCCCCACGCCGGCGATGATGGGCTCATCGGTGAGGAAGAGAAAAACCTCCTTTCCCCTCTCATCATGAAGCTTTGGGAGGAGGGGATTTTTGTAGGTGGTCCCTTCTCAGCCGATGGTTTTTTTGGCAGTAGGCGCTACACACAAGTAGATGCTGTTCTGGCACTGTACCATGATCAAGGGCTCATTCCCTTCAAGCTGCTCGTTGGCTGGGAGGGCTATCAATATTCGGCAGGACTGCCTTTCGTGCGCACCTCGCCAGACCATGGGGTAGCTTATGATGTAGCCGATAAAGCAGAAGCCGACCTCACTAGCTTATCTGCTGCTGTGTGGGAAGGGATAGGTATTTTCCGTCGCCGTCAAGCCGCTCATAGCTCATAAACATGCACACTATCGCATGGTTATTGCCAGCTGCACCACCTACGCATTATGAGCTTATTGGTGAAATCTTGGAAGCCCACCTGCGTGCGCTCTCAAAAAAAGCGCATGTGTGGGGCATCGCATGGAACGAAAACTTACCAGGACGCACCTACACCCTCAATATCTGGAATGCCTCCGGGCGACTGGTGAGTTTTGGAGGGGCGTGGGGGCGTGCCGCTCTTACCTATGAAGTAGAGCGCCTCTGGAAAATGGAAAACTTCCACCCGCAGCTAGTAATCACTGGACACCTTAGTTGGCAAAGGCGCCTCGCTCAGCGTTGGCAACGGCGCTATAAAGCCTTTGCAACTCTATCGCTGCCTCTGGGCAGCGACCATCCTATCTTTTTGGGGGGAGAACGCTTTGCGGATAGTCCAGTCCTTCAAGAAAATGCCGTCTGTCTATGGGTACAACCAGATGGTGCGGAGGAAGCTGCATTTATCGCCGACCTCCTCGCACTTCAAAAGCATCACATCTACATAGTCGGTACGCCGCGACACATCACGCCCCTGCGCAGTGTAGCGGCTCGCTTCCGTAGTCGCATCCACATCAGAACTGGACTTCCATACAT
>CAZZMF010000092.1:0-5493 GCA_964655255.1 uncultured Sphingobacteriaceae bacterium | reverse complement strand
GGGGTGGTCTGATCCTGCACACCGTGAAGGGAAATCACGGGTATATCTTCATTCTGGATGAAGCTCGTGTCTCCGAGGGCTCCACCGAGATTCAGTACGGCATGAATGTTGGAGGGGAAGCCCGGATTGCCACTGCCGCCTTCAAAGGCATTTGCTCCCGATCCGCGATCCATACCCGGGGCAGTGGTATCTACGAACATGGTACCATCTGGAAGCTTGAACTTGGGATTATCAAGCTCTTGGGGAAGGTTCAGATAAGCGACATGAAGACCGACATACCCCCCCGAAGAAGAGCCGCCCATGACGATACGATCCGGGTCTATGCGCCATTGATTGACAGTAGCGGCATCTTTGCGGAGGTAGCGCACGAGGGCGCGGGCATCCTGCACCGCTCGCCACACAGCCTGTATGATGCTCTGGGCACGCTGTTCTTGGGTCTGCGCTTGCGGATTCCAGCCAAGGCGATGAGTTGCCGAGATCGCTACATATCCGCGAGCGGCAAACTGCTTGCACAGAGCGACAATCCCAGAGTCCTCACGCGTGCCGATCGGAGTACGTCCAAAAGCTGCTCCTGCAAAAGATGGAGGCAGAAAGCTCCCTGCATGAAATAGAATAATAACCGGACGCTTAGCCATCGTGTCACCAACCGGCTCGTAGATGTCCATAAAGAGTTCCGTTGGGGTCTGGGTAAAGCTCAGGTTTTCACCGTATTTGACATTTTTAGTGACGCGGATCCCGCTAAAAACGGGGTCAATAAACCGCCTACCCATCGGCTGAGCCCACAGGCTCATGACGCCCAGCCATACAAGAGGATGTAAGTGCCGCATGAAGCAAAAGTAAAACTTTCTCACCGATGCTTCCAAGCCCTGCGAAGTACAAGGTTATCCGTACCTTTGCTGTATGGCGAAAAAGAAGGGCAATCGCGTTCAGGTCATCCTGGAATGCACAGAGCATGCCGCAAGTGGGCTGCCAGGCACTTCTCGGTATTACACATGGAAAAACCGCAAAAACACCCCGAATCGCCTGGAGCTCCGCAAGTACAACCCTATCCTTCGCAAACACACCATTCATCGTGAAGTCAAATAAGTAAAGCATATGGCGAAGAAAACCGTAGCGACCTTCCGGTCTGGCGACAAGAAAGCTGGACTTACGCGTGTGATTTATCCTGTCAAGGATGCCCAAGGGCGTATGCGCTTTCATAAGAAGCTTATTTCCTCTGACCAACTCCAAAGCTTCCTCGCTCAGCGGCAGAAGTAAAGCGAAATGCGCCTATATGCGGTAGAGACGGGGCGCTTCGCCTTGGATGGCGGGGCGATGTTTGGGGTTGTGCCCAAAGTTATTTGGGAAAAGCTTATTCCCCCTGATGACCGCAATCGCATCCCGATGGCGATGCGAGCGCTCCTCATAGAAGAGGGCGATCGCCTCATCCTTGTAGATGTGGGCGTAGGACACAAGTACACAGCGAAGTTCGCAGATTTGTATGCCATAGACCATACTACCCACACCTTAGAAGGTGAGCTCCATCGGTTAGGCTTCTCGGTGGCAGATATTACAGATGTAGTGCTGACGCACCTGCACTTTGATCATGCAGGCGGCAGCACGAAAGCCGATGGAGATCGCATCGTCCCTACCTTCCCTAATGCCCGATACTATGTGCAACGCAGCCACTGGCAGTGGGCACACGCCCCTAATCCTCGCGAACGCGCCAGCTTTTTCCCCGAAAACTATGACCCCTTGGAAGCTTCCGGGCAACTTGTGCTTTTAGATGGAGAAGTGGAGCTTATTCCAAATGTATTCATCCGGGTCGTGCATGGGCACACCGAAGGGCAGCAGCTTGTAGAGGTGCGCTACAAAGACAAATCTATCTTATATGCAGCGGATCTTTTTCCGACCAGCGCGCATCTACCGCTCCCTTATGTGATGGCATACGATGTGCGTCCGCTAGTGTCTTTTGAAGAGCGACAGCGGTATCTCCCGCGCCTCGTGCAAGAAGGCGTCATAGTCTTCTATGAACATGACCCCTTTGTCCAGAGTAGCACCGTAGTAGAAAAAGCCCCCGGACGCTATGAACGCGGTGAGAGCCTCCGCATAGAAGACTTATGAGTACCCGGGACTCTATTTGGGCAGTGGAGGTCTCCCCAAGCATCCTCAACGAATACGCTAAAAATACTATGGCGGAGACCCTGGGGATTGTTTTCACGGAGGTAGGACCGGATTACATACGAGGACGGATGCCTGTTGATAACCGTACGCGACAATATTTTGGCATCCTCCACGGCGGCGCCTCCGTAGCACTGGCAGAAACCGTCGCCAGTACAGCATCCAACCTCGTTGTCAATCCGCAAACCCATTATTGCGTCGGACTTGAGATAAATGCCAACCATCTGCGCTCTGTACGAGAAGGCTACGTATGGGCAGAAGCGCGCCCTGTTCATTTGGGACGCAGTACGCACGTATGGGATGTACGGATCTATGAAGAAAACACCAACCACCTCGTCGCCATCGTACGGCATACCGTCATTGTCCTTAGCCGACTCCGGCGAGAGGCTTAAGACAAAGCACGCCTTATAGAGAGCACTTGAAAAGCTGCGGGGTCTTTACCAGAGCCTTTTATGGGGCGTATATGCTTTTGGGCGGGGCGGCGCCGAAGGCGCCGCCCCGCCCCCTCAAAACACACACAAATGCAGCCACCAATATTACCCCCCAGCCCACCTCACAAAAGGCGATCCATCAACCGCCGCACCCCTTCGCTGGCTGAAGCAGCGATCACTTCTACTCCATCTTCCACAGTAGGACGGGGATCTATCAGAAACTTTCTCTTCGCACGGTATGCATCATCTAATAGGCCTGCCGCTGGATACACTTGTAGAGAAGAGCCAATCACGACAAAAATGTCTGCCCGTTCTGCCCATCGCTGAGCGATAGGATACATCGGCACCGCTTCACCAAACCAGACCACATGCGGACGCAGTTGAGAGCCTTTTTCGCAGGTATCCCCGAGTTTTATCGGGGCATAGCCAATCTCGTATATCAAGTCTTCATCCACAGTACTGCGGGCTTTCGTCAGTTCGCCGTGCAGGTGGAGCACATAACTACTACCTGCGCGTTCATGTAGGTCATCTACATTCTGGGTAATGACTATAACGGTATAGTGCGCCTCTAACTCTTTGAGGAGGAGGTGAGCGGGATTAGGCTGGACTTCAGCGAGCTGGGCGCGACGGGCATTATAAAAGTCCAGAACGAGCTGGGGATTGCGCTGCCAGGCTTCTGGGGTGGCGACTTCATAGATAGAATATTTCTCCCACAGTCCCCCACTGTCTCGAAAAGTAGAGAGCCCACTTTCCGCAGAGATACCTGCCCCGGTCAAAACCACGAGAAGCTTGCCGGGCTCATGTGCTGGTGGATGGGAGAGCCACTCAGGGAGGGGAGCAACGCGCCGCATACAGCGAAAGGGTAGCCTCTCTCAGGGCTTCCAGAAACGGTAAGTGATGCGCCTGCCCCTTTCATCAGTCGCTGTGGCGACATACACCCCAGCTGCCAGATCACCGACATAGAGCCGTTTCTCTCCTCTTTCTCCCCGGCGAACCACCTGCCCAACCGGATTCCATACAGTGATGTCTATCGGTGTGCTTGACCCAGTCCAGATCAGGACACCTGCCGCTGATTGATAATGCAGAAGCCCTTCCTCCAAAGCGGTGGCGGCTAAGGCCGTCGGAGTGCTGCGTACCGTATCATCTTCTACATAGATGAAGCGTCTCAGAGCAGGATACCCTATGCCCCCAATGCCATTGGCGACAAATAGCGTATCTAAGTGCGGGGGAGGTGGTAGTCTATTAGGGTCTCGCAGGATGATGAGGCTGGTGTCGGTATAGTTGGTGAAGCTCATCCATAGCTGGCTCCCCACCCAGAGCAGTCCGTAGTTGAAAAATGGCGCCCCCCCGCTCGCTAACCCAAGGTATGGCGTGGGCGCAGTCTGTCCAGTTTTTACATCAAAGGCACGCAGGGCACCGTCACTGGACCAAAATAGAATCGTATCGCGCACGCCGCTCGTATCAGTCGTGAAGCCCCCAAAGCTTTGATACCCAGCATCCCATATCTGGACGGTGGACTGAGAGGGAACAATCCGAGCGATTCGGAGGTTATTGCCAAAATCTCCGTAGCATGCCACATACAGGCTGTCCTTGATGCGCACCAGTTCGGTAGGATTGCGGAAGACTTGCCATGAGGCAAAAACTTGGCGAGTTTGGAGGTTGATACCCACCACAAGGCTATCACTTGCGTAGGAGGAGGCATTATAGCTGATAGTTATGAAAGCAGTATCGCCCCATAGCAGGAGCCCGTCGGGTACGCTGCGTAAAAGCGGGCTAATCGGCGACCAAAGAGAGTCCAGCGCCAAGGTGCGGGTCTGGGGGTCATAGCTAATGCGGTAGGCGGTAAAATAGGGGGCACGACTGCGCGTCACCAGTAGAAGGGTATCTTTCACCGCCAACCGCCGCGCACCGATGCTATCTAAGCGGGTAGAAAGTGGCACCAGGGAACGCCACACATCTAAGGCATACACCGAGCCTTTCCATGTAAAAGCATCCGGTCCGCCGCCTATGATGAAAAGCAGCTTTGTTTTGGGGTCGTAGGCAAGATCGTTCCCAAAAGGCTCTACACCGAAAAGGCTGATAACTAAGGCATTCGTGCTCTGAGTACTTACATCCTCCCAGTGGTAGAAGAGCCCACTGTGGGGATAGGTAGTACCATTACCCTCTAAAATGCCGAAGGTAGCTTTGATCCGCTGAGCGTAAGCCAGTCCTACGACTACGAGGAAAAACCTTCTCAGAAGGAGAGGCATAGTGCTGCAAAGGTAAAAAAGGGAGGCTTGAGAGTTTGTACCTTTGCAGCCCATGGCGGAGGAGAAGCTCCCAAATCCCGAAGTGGAGAGTACCCAACAGCCTGAAAGCGGCTGGCAGAAGCTCTGGCGTCTCTTTCAACAGCGTCGCACTGTCAATATCATCACCATAGCGATAGTGGTGATTGTGGTCGGGTGGGTGGCATTTAGAGAATATCGCGCTTCCAAAAATGAAGAGTGCATTGAGCAGATGCGCTTCGCGGAGAGTTACTTTCGGCAAGACTCTTTTGAGAAAGCCATCAAAGGCACCTTAGGAGCGCCGGGCTTTGAGCAGCTTGTGGAGGAGTACGGCTGGACTGAAGCTGGCAATCTGTGCAAGCTTTATCTGGGGCTGTGCTACCTCAAAACCAATAAGCCCCAAGCCGCCGCTGAAGTCTTATCCAGCTATGATGCTCCCAACTCGTATTTAGGGGGGGCGGCTTATGCAGCACTGGCTGGGGCGTATGCCGAGCTTAAAGACTTCTCGCGGGCTGCCCGCTACTACGAGAAAGCCGCCGCCATCCACAATAACTCCCAAACCAGTCCGATCTTCCTTTTGCAGGCTGCCCTCGCTTACGAACTGGCAAAAGACCTGCGCAGCGCAGAGAAACTGTATC
>CAZZMF010000091.1:0-5512 GCA_964655255.1 uncultured Sphingobacteriaceae bacterium | reverse complement strand
CCTCGGCGCCGAGGAGAAAAAGATGGGTATCAAAGGCTCCTCTACACGACAGGTCTTTTTCCAGGATACGCCCGTTCCCGCTGAAAACCTCCTTGGAGAGATCGGGAAAGGGCATATCATCGCCTTCAACATTCTGAATATCGGTCGGATCAAACTCGCTGCTGCTACCACCGGCTCCTCTAAACGGCTCATAGATATTTCCGTCAAATACGCCAAGGAACGCCATCAGTTTGGCAAGCCCATAGCGAGCTTCGGCGCTATCCAGCATAAGCTCGCTGATATGGCGATTTATACTTGGGCATGTGAAACTGCCACTTATAGAGCCTCTGCCGATATTCAGGCTTACGAAAAGCATCTTTTAGCCAAGGGCGAGCCTTACGAAAAAGCTCTGCTTGGCGCTGCCCAAGAGTACGCCGCCGAATGCGCTATCCTCAAGGTCTTTGGCTCTGAGGTATTGGATTATGTGGCAGATGAAGCAGTACAAATCCACGGGGGATATGGGTATTCCGCTGAATATCCCGTTGAGCGTGCTTATCGCGATAGCCGCATCAACCGCATCTACGAAGGCACAAATGAAATCAACCGTATGCTCAGCGTGGATTACCTTCTGCGCAAGGCGATGAAAGGCGAACTGGACCTCCTTAGCGCCGCAATGAAAGTGCAAAGCGAACTGATGAGCATTCCCGAGTTTGGCGAAGCAAATGGAGAGTTTCTTGCCGCCGAGAAAAAAGCGGTGGAAAATCTCAAAAAAGCCATCCTAATGGTCGCCGGCTACGCCGCCCAGAAGTATATGCAGAAGCTTGCCGAAGAGCAAGAAGTACTCATGGCTATCGCCGACATGCTTATTGATACCTATGTGGTAGAGTCCATGCTCTTGCGTACGGAAAAGCTAAGCTTGATGCATGGAGTAGCGGCAGCAGCGGATGCTTTGGCAATGACTCAAGCGTACCTCGTGGATGCTCAAGAGCGAGCTGCTGCAGCAGGTCGGCGCGCCATTCTGCACGCAGCGCAAGGAGACGAACGGCGTATGCTGCTCATGGGACTCAAGCGCTTTACCAAGCCGCTGGAAGTAGATACTATCGCCCTGCGTCGTCAAATCGCCGAAAAACTCCTTGAAGCGGGGAAATACTGCTTCTGATAGCGGCGGAAAAGGGCTTAGACAAATAGAGCTGTGAAGGAGGGAGGGTTATACACGCCAGTCCTTCACTCCCCACGCTTGTGATACCGAAGGGGCGCATCGGGCGCATTCCTTTGCCTTTTGAGGGGTGTGCGGCAGCGCCGAAGGCGCTGCCGCACGCTCATGTAGTCCGTTCCTCGCCAGTATTTCCATCCTTTCCCACAAGACTGCACAATACTTCTCGTACAACAATACGGCAGAGACCTCAAAGGTCTCTGCCGCAGTTCGTTTTTTTGATAATCCTTCAGTCGGACACCACCAATCGGAGCGTGAAGACTTTTGTACTTGATTCCGCTCGCAGGATATAGACACCCTTAGCGAGTCGTAGCGGGAGGAGGTGCGTCTGCTCACCGGCAAGTGTGAGTTGTTCTATCACTCTTCCGGTAGGCTCCATGATCGTCAGGCGATACGGGATTGCTTCGGGTAGGGTGAGCCAGATGGGACCTGTCGTAGGATTAGGATAAATCAAAGGCAAACCTGTCGCTGCCGTAGAAGATAGAGCCGTAGTTCGTCCTCCAAAGTGGAGATAAAAGTTATAGCTGCGACGCTGAGTTATGCGCTGATTGGAGACAGGCTGAACGCCATAAGTAAGCCTATAGACCCCAGGCTGCCGGGGATATACACAGGTTATAGGCGTGATACCACTATCCAAAGGAATCCCCGTCGGTCCATAATAAGTCCAGTACCACCAGTAGGCGCTGTCAGGGTGAGGCGTTTGTAGCCCCGCATACAGGCACACCGTATCCACAGGGAGAGGAATCGTATCGCCCGGCAGATAAGTCGTCGTGTCTGTCGGATAACTAAGCACTATGGTATCGTTAGGCCCGGGTACTCCGCTGAGGACGAAGGTATAGATTCTATCACAGCTCTGGGTGATTGGGCAGAACCAGTAGGCTCTTACCCGCACTTGAAGTAGATAGGATGCCAGCATGACATGGATGGGAACGGTATTAGAAGTGCCCTGAATCGTACCGTGAGGCGGACCTGACAATGTCCATTCATACTGGTAGAGGGCATTACCGGGCACGGGGGGATGAGCTGGCTGCAGATGGAGCAGGTAAGTCCCCGTGGCTAAGTTGATGGTCCCTGCCCCAGGGAGATAAGAAGCGTTATTCACCACGAGCATAGGAAGGCAGGGAGGATACTGTACCGTATCCGCACAGTTTTGGGTCGGGCTGGGGGCTGTCACATTGATGATGTAGGTGAAGGTGTCAAAACACATCCCATTGTAGAAGTTGATGTGGATGATATGAGTACCCGGCGCAGTCAGATGGGCAGTATCTAAAATAGTACCAGCGGGATAGTTTCGCCAATCGCTTCGTCCTTGACTTGGACTCGGTCCAGTCATAAACCAGCCCCTGAAATCACCCGGTACGCTAAGGGAGAATGGATAGCTACCCAGGGGGAGAGAAATAGATTGATTTGGGCGTACAGTTTGTCCGCCAATCTGGAGTAAAATGCTATCCCGGCAAAAGTTAGCCCATGGGGAAGGCGGGAAGGTATCTCCGCGAATGATGATTCGGATGGAATCTGTACAGGTATTAGCTCCACTGGTATCCTGCCCATAAACTATCATCCACAGTTCATAAAAAGTTGGATGGGCGGAGAAGTTGAGCGGCACATTCAGGGTTGGAAAGCCGCCGATGAGGCTTCCGCTCCGGAAGTAGGAGCCGCCCTGAAGCTGATTGAGCCACCAGTACCAGGTGTAATAGCCGGGTGGAGGGGTGGGACCGATGGGACCCAATCTGGGGTACGCCGTCAGAAAGCCGCCCCGAATGTACAGCGTGTCTCCATCCCAGTGCCATCGCCCTGAATAGGCGATTCGCAGGGAATCACAACGCTGGGCTCGTACCAGTGCAGAAGCAAGCCAAAATCCTAAAACTGCCGTCCTTATCAGAGGTGTCATACTAAGGCAAATATACGACTCAACCCTACATCCAGCTTCACCAGTTGAGTAGGCATTTTTGCAGGTGAGGATTAGCTTTTCGCATCCCAGACAATACTTGTATCAAAATCGGCTTAGGTTAGTTTCCCACAGTCAGCTAAGATGCTCCAAAAACAAGCTGTGATAAGATCGTCTCCGCTATTCGTACAGGCGGTAGAAATATAAGATACGCACGACATTTTCCTTCACCAGCCGGAGAGAGAAAAGTATCTCAGGCTGAGGCTTTCGGTAAGGGGTCACATTAGATCTTTCAGTCAGTGGGCGCCGTATCCCGCATGAGAAGCCGTCCGTCGTGGGGCGGGCAGCCTTATGCCTAACTTTGTTTTGGGCTATGCGATACCTATTTTTTTTCCTACTCTCTCTCCTCTGGGCGCAAGAGGGACTCCTGAAAAGAGTAGACAGCCTGATGAGCCGGGAGGATTATCATGCAGCTCTACGAGAGTATGACTCAGTGCTGCGGGTCGCCGCGCTTGCGCCGACACAGCGGGTACAAGGCGAAGCAGCCCGCTTGCTGGCACTGACAAAAGTAGGTAAAGCCCAGCAGCTTGATACGCTTCTTCCTCAGGTAGAAGCGCTTTTACAAGAGGTCCCAGATACTTACGCTCAGGGCATCCTATGGTTCGTAAAAGCCCAGGTATTTAGCGACTCTGCCCAGCACGACTCTGCGCTTTTCTACATCACGCAAGCCAAGCCCTTTCTAAAGAACTCCCCCTATTATCCCCTGCTTCTCTTTGCGGAGGCGCAAGCGCTGCGGGGATCAGGCGCCCTGGATCAGGCTGAGAGGGCTTATCTACAAGCCCGGCAAGTCTATGAAGCCACCGGGGGTGATACCACTCGCCGCTCCTATGTCCTTCTGCTTCAGAGCCTTGCTAATTTGTATCATGAGCAATACCGTTATCATGAAGCCCTTCCCCTCTATCTCACAGCCTATCAAGCGCTGAAACGGCACGGTATTACTTCCCCAAGCATTTATGAGGCAGTCGTGGGGGAGATGACGCTGGTACAGTTTCGGTTGGGCGATTACAAAGCGGCGGAGACAGGCTTCCTGCATTTAGACTCTGTGCTGCAGAAGGCTTATGGCACTCAACATCCTAAATATCTCTCTAACCTGAATCGCCTGGCTACGACTTACCTTTCCACGGGAAGGTACGAAGAAGGCGAACGCTTACTCTTGTATATACTCCAGACGGCTGAGCAGCTCGGCGAAAAAGGCTTCAGAAACAAAATGGAAGCCATGGCTAACTTGCAGATCGCTTATTCCTTTCAAAAGCGCTTTGATGAGGCGGAAAAGATACTGCTGCAGCTTCTTTCTTTGATACCCAAAGATCATCCGCATTATTACCTCATCCTCGGAAATCTTGCCGCTCTCTACATGGAGACTGAAAACTACGAGAAAGCGGAACCGATCCTTCAAGAAGTCATCCAGGCTGACTACGAGCGAGGAGATACCTTATCGCCGCATTTTATCGTAGATGTGAGCAACCTTGCCCTCCTCCATGAGCATCAAAAACGCTATGCCATAGCCGAATCCCTCTATCTACGATGCCTTGATTTGCTGGCGCTGGTGCAGGATACCCTACATCAGGAATATGCCCGAATCCTGAATAACCTGAGCAATCTATATTACGACCGGAGGCAGTGTGATAAGGGCATACAAATGGCTCGCCGATCGCTATCTATCACCCATGCCATCAGTGAAGGACGAATGAATGATAGATACTTAGACGATCTGTATGCTCTGACCAATCTGACCGCCTGTCAGGGCGATTCTCTGGTAGCTGATAGCTTGTGGTCAATACTGATCCGAGAGATGTTTAGCTTTATACGGCACCGTTTTCCGTATCTACCGATCCAGCATCAGCAGCAGTGGGTGAGCTGGTATGTTCATAAGCGGATGGATGCCTTTCAAATCTATGTAGCTCGGCGTCCTCTACCCCCCTTAGTAGAAGCGGGTTATCGGGCGGCACGCAGCGTAAAGGGGCTTTTGCTTCTGTCGGCGGAGAGCATGCGTCGCTTCGTCCATGAACAGAAAGACACAACCCTCACAGCGCTTTACGAGCAGTGGCGCCAGCTTATTGAAGCGTCCGTCGCCCTCTATTTGCAGGAAGCTTATGCAGAAGCAGATTCTATTGAGCAGATAGCGACAGAAGTGGAAAAGCAGCTCCTCAAAAAAGCTCCTATTTTACAGGATTACCTGCCAGACCCCGCCGGCGAACCGCTCGCCCCTCGCTTCCCTTCTCGCACAGCCCTCATAGAAGTAGCGCGAGTTCAGGCGAGTGCGGACTCCGTCCTCTACCTTTTCTACATCCTGACGCGGCAAAAAGGTAAGACAGTCCTTCGCCTTCATACCCTGCAGGTGGATACTACATGGGAGCAGCGCACGCTTAGAC
>CAZZMF010000090.1:0-5561 GCA_964655255.1 uncultured Sphingobacteriaceae bacterium | reverse complement strand
GTGCAAAGGTATAAAAAACCATCATGGGCGTTTCTTATCCTTGAGCCTTTGCCGATCCCCTTACCTTTCCCCTTCTCTCAGCAAGATCATACGCACCTAACGCCGTACTTTGTAGCATGCACCTTTTCCATATGCGACCCCAGTCCGTCTCTTCGGAGAGAAAGGCACTCCTTATAGGTCGGCGGCGATCGGTAGGAGGTATCGCCAGTGCTGATGAGCCGTATAAGCCGCTTCCCAGAGCCAGCCAGTCATCTATCCACTTTCGGCTATGAAGCCCGGCTCTATCGTGCGCTGTAGGCATCGTGAGTGGGTACTCTTGCCGGCTGAGAGCGAGGAGGTATGGGTCCTTCGTCCGCTTACGGGCACCACAGAAGAGGTGGTGAAGGTGCATAAGCCTCTATCTGAGCTTATAGCTTACGAGCTGCCCTTTGAGCGGGTGGAGCCTGCACTCTTTCCACTGCCTACGGCGGAGCGGGTATCGGATGCGGCGAGTGCCCATCTTTTATGGCAGGCGGCACGTCTGATGCTTCGGGAAGGCGCTGCGCCCTTGCGTTCGCTTGGACGCATATCCATTCGTCCGCGGGTCTATCAGTTCGTACCGCTGCTGATGGCGCTGCGGCTGGACCCTGTGCGGCTCTTCATCGCCGATGATGTAGGCGTCGGCAAGACCATAGAAGCTCTGCTGATTGCCCGGGAGCTATGGGATAGGGGGGAGATTCGGCGCTTTGCGGTGCTTTGCCCACCCTATCTCTGCGACCAGTGGGCTCAAGAGATTGCCCAGAAGTTCAACTTGGAGCCGGTCGTTATCCGCTCAGGGACGGTGGCGCAGCTGGAACGGCAAGTGCCCCCCGGCACAAGCATCTACGAGCATTTCCCTGTCCAAGTCGCCAGTATAGACTTTATCAAGACGGAGCGGAATCGGCATCAGTTTCTGCAGTTTTGTCCGGAGCTGGTTATTGTAGATGAAGTACATGGGGCAGCGGCGGCGCCCGGCGGCAGCCAGCAAGAGCGCCATGCCCTGCTCCAAGAAGTGGCAAAAGACCAGCGACGCCACCTGATCTTGCTTACAGCCACTCCGCATTCTGGCGTGGAGGACGCTTTTCGCTCGCTGCTGGCACTCCTAAACCCAGATTTCGCTACATGGAATCTCAGTGAGCTCAGTGAGGCGCAGCGTGCCCTTCTGGCTCGGCACTTTATTCAGCGCACGCGCGCAGACATTCTTTCCGGCTGGGAAACGACCGTCCCCTTCCCTAAACGGGAGGCGGTGGATTACACTTATCAGCTGTCGGAACGCTATCGCCAACTTTTTGAGCAGGCGTACGAGTTTTGCTGGGAGATTGTACGGACGGGGCATCACCTTAGGGAGTCCCAACGGCGTGTGCGGTATTGGGGGGCGTTGGCTCTGCTGCGCTGTGTGATGTCGAGCCCTGCGGCTGCCGTAGCGGCTTTGCATAATAGGCTAAGCGGCGTGCGGCGCCCCCTGACCGATGAAGGAGGGGAGGCAATAGATGGGACGCGGCATATAGTGGAGCCGAGCCAAGAAGCGCCTGATGATGAAGTGCCCAGTGCGCTGCTCGAAGCGGCAGATAGGGATCTACCGACGCAGGAGCAGCGTCGCCTGCAGAAAATCGCCACTTTGGCTGAGCAGATCAAAGGTACCTCTGATGACACTAAGCTACACCGCGCCAGCAGCCTCATCCAGACCCTCCTCCAAGAAGGTTTTCACCCTATTGTGTGGTGCCGGTATGTCGCCACTGCCGAATACCTCACAGAGCATCTGCGAGAAGTATTAGCGCCCGAAGTACAGGTTTTGTGCTTGACGGGGCGGGTCAGCGATGAGGAACGGCAAACCCGTATCCAAGCCATAGACCCCGAACTGCCCCGCGTGCTCGTAGCCACCGACTGTCTCTCCGAAGGGATCAACCTGCAGGAGAAGTTCACCGCTGTCCTCCACTACGACCTACCATGGAACCCCAATCGCCTTGAGCAGCGCGAAGGACGCGTAGATCGCTACGGGCAGAGCGCTGAAAAAGTAAAAGTCGTGCGTTTTTTTGGGCGGGACAACCCCGTAGATGGGGTAGTGATTGAGGTTTTGTTGGATAAGGCGCAGCAGATACATCGTACGCTGGGCACGTATGTGCCGGTGCCGGAAGAAGGCGAGAGCGTTCTACAGGCGATTGTGCAGGCGCTTTTCTTTCGCAAGGGGTATGGGAAGCCCATGCAACTGACTTTGGATTTGGGGATGCCGGAGGTGGAGAAGCTTCATCGGCGATGGGAACGGGATGTGGAGAGGGAGAGGCTCAATCGCAGTCGCTTTGCGCAGCGAGCGATAAAGCCGGCGGAGGTGCAGCGGGAGTTGGAAGCCACGGATGCGGTATTGGGGGATCCGGCGGCTGTACAGACGTTTGTGCTCACGGCGGCGCAACGGCTGGGCATCCCCATCACAGCCGACCCCAAACGCCCCAAGCTCTGGCGCGTCAGCCTGGACGCGCAGAGTTTAGCCACCGTGCCTGAAGCTATTCGGTTGGCTCTGCCCAGTCCTCACCCGAAGGCGTCTCGCTTTTGGCTGATTAGCTTTGACTCGCCTGCTCCAGAAGGGGCTGAATATGTAGGACGCAATCATCGGTTTGTGGCGGCGCTGGCGCGCTTTCTCTTTGAGGAAGCCCTTACGCAACCCCTCACTGCACGAGCCGCCCGTACTGGCGCCATCCGCACCCGGGCGGTAAGCGAACTCACTACCCTTTTCCTTTTGCGGGTACGCTATCTTTTAGAAGAGCCGCAAAAGCCCTCGCTTTTATCTGAAGAAGTGCTGGTGCTGGGCATGCATGAGACCAGTGAAGGTCCTCGCTGGCTCGAGCCAACAGTCGCCCTACGCCTGCTGGCAGAAGCGCAGCCAGACGCCAACCTTCCCCTCTCTGAAAAGCGCGAACTGATAGAGCGAGCGCTGGAAAAGCTAAACCCATGGGCGGGGACGCCTGACGAGGAAGCGTGGGGGCTTCACCATCCCTGGCAAAAGGGCATCCGAGAGCAGATCTATCATCGGGCGGCGGCGCTCTTAGAAAGCCATAAGCGACTTCGTCAAGCCCTTGCTCTGCGAAAGCAAGGGCTGCGCCTCAAGCCGCACCTGCCGCCTGACCTTTTGGGCATACTTATCCTTCAACCTTTGGTGGAAGTATGACGGGATTTCCCAGCATTCGGATAGAAGGCGGGCTATTTGCGCCGGATATTTTGGATCAGCTAATGGCGGGGGATTTGCCGGGGCAGAAGCCGTCGGACTTTGGGATAGAGGGGCGGCGCAGCCTCACGGATGAAATCGCTGGGATTTTTGCGGATGCGCGCCAGCAGTGGGAGATCTTTCGGCGTCAGCTGGAGCGCCTGTCAGAGGAGGATGAGGCGACGAAGAAGACGCGCAATCTGTGGGTCATACCGTTTTTGAGCCTGCTGGGGTATGAACTTACCTACAATACTCGTGCTTACGAAGTGGAGGGAGTGCAGTTTGCGATTTCGCATCGGGCAGGGATAAATGAAGATGCGCCGCCCGTGCATATTGTGGGCGCGCGGCAGGAACTGGGACGGTTAGACCCGAAAAGTCGTCCCCGCATGGCTCCCCATGTGCTTTTGCAGGAATTTCTGAATCGGACCGAACACCTGTGGGGCATCGTTACGAATGGACGAACGCTGCGGCTGCTGCGCGACAGCACCTATATTCGCCGACAGGCGTATGTGGAGTTTGATTTGGAGGGGCTTTTTGAGGAGCAGCGATTTCAGGACTTTGTAGTGCTGTATCGGCTTTTGCATCGCACGCGTTTGCCTGTGGGGGTAGGGGATGCTCGGGCATGCTTATTGGAGCAGTACTACCAGCTTGGGCTTGAGCAGGGGGGGCGCGTGCGCGAGCGCCTGCGAGAAGGCGTAGAAGCCTGTCTTCAGTACCTGGCTAATGGCTTCCTCGCCCATCCCGCCAATACCGAGCTCCGAACTCATATCGCCAGGGCATCCCCTCAGTTTTCCCCAGAGGACTTTTATCGTCAGCTGCTGCGGTTGGTGTATCGCTTTTTATTTCTGCTGGTGTCGGAGGAGCGTGGGCTGATCAGTGGGGAGCCTTTGTATCAGGGGCACTATGGGGTTGGGCGGCTGCGTCGGTTAGCCAGTCAGCGCAGTGCCTACACGGAGCATGAGGACTTGTGGTGTAGTCTGCGGGTGCTGTGGAAGGTGCTCTCGGATGAGAAGCTGGCGCCTCTGCTTGGGGCTGCCCCCCTCAACGGCGAGCTTTTCGCACCGATGGAACTGGACCGCTACAGCCTTACCAATCGTGACCTTTTGCAAGCCTTCTGGCATTTGAGCTATTATCGGGAGAGCCGGAGCGCTGCCCCGCGCCGCATCAACTACGCCGCTTTGGATGTAGAAGAGCTCGGCTCGGTGTATGAAAGTCTGCTGGACTACCGTCCCCATATAGATCGCTCTGGCGGGGTGCCGCGGTTTGAGTTGGCTTCGGGATCGGAGCGCAAGGCTACGGGCTCCTACTACACGCCCGCTGAACTGGTGGCGGAACTGATTCATTCGGCGTTGGAGCCGGTGATTGAGGAGCGGCTGCGGGGGGCTTCTACCCCTGAGCAAAAAGCCCAAGCGATTCTCTCTATTCGGGTGCTGGATCCGGCGTGCGGTTCGGGGCACTTTTTGCTGGCGGCGGCGCGGCGACTCGGCAAAGCCCTCGCCAAAGCGCGCCAGCCAGACACTGAGCCCGCCCCAGAAGCTCTGCGCCATGCCATCCGCGATGTCGTCGCTCACTGCATCTACGGCGTGGACAAAAATCCCCTCGCCGTAGAACTCTGCCGCGTCGCCCTCTGGCTGGAATCCCATGCCCAAGGCATGCCCCTCTCCTTCTTAGACCACCGTATCCGCTGCGGCGACAGCCTCGTGGGGCTTTTAGACTTGTCCCCTCTCCACACCGGCATCCCTGATGCCGCTTTCGACCCTGTAGCCAACGATGACAAAATAGTCGCCAAGTCCCTCCGCCACCGCAATCACCACGAACGCCACAAGCAGCTCGAGATCTTCACTCAGCCCTTAGACCCCCAAAGCCTTCATACCCTCCTAACGCGCGACGCTAAAGAAATCCTGGCGCTGGAGCAAATCCCAGATGATTCTCTATCAGAGATTGCCCAAAAAAAGCGCCGCTTTGAGGCTTTACAGCGGCAGCAAGCCCCCTATCGGCAAGCCGCCCACATCTGGACCGCCGCCTTCTTCCAGCCCATGAATAAAGAAGCCTTGGATAAGAATAAAGCCTTGACCACAGCCCTCGTGTGGAAAGCCCTCCTCCACCAACCCGATCCCCAACCTGCCGCCGTAGCCCGCACCCTCGCCGAGCGCCTGCACTTCTTCCACTGGTACCTCGAGTTTCCAGAGGTTTTCCTTCATGGCGGCTTCGATGTGATCCTCTGCAATCCTCCATGGGAGATTATTGAGTTGAAGGAACAGGAATTTTTTGCTGCACGCGATCGGGAGATTGCCCAAGCCCCCAATAAAGCCGAACGAACCCGTCTCATCCATGCGCTCCCCACCAC
>CAZZMF010000089.1:0-5561 GCA_964655255.1 uncultured Sphingobacteriaceae bacterium | reverse complement strand
AAACATATGGCTCACAGCCCTGCTAATAATCATAGGAATAGCCCTCCTCATAAGACTAACCGCTCTTGCCTTGAATAGTTCCTCTGGTTATGCGGAGGATGAACCTTATGAAGAGGCGCAACCCCAAGCACAACCAGAACAAGTCCCCGCTTCGACTCCATTATCTGAGCCCTCAAAGCCAACCGATTACAGCTCAGAAGTTTATCCCGCTTTAGCTGCCTATCTTGCTAACTACAGGGAGCCTAACCTTTCTACTCTAAGATGGGGAGAGATCCCGCGGGGAGCTCTCTACGAAAAATCAGGCGTGCTTACCGTGCCCGTAGAGATGACCTTCTCTTATGAGGAAGTCAAGACACGAGCATACGATGAAGTCTGTTATCTCTCGGAAATCCCCACAGGTCCGCCGCGCGGTATTCGTCGCGTAACTGAATACTACAATGTAAGCTACGAATGCACTCAGTCTGGCACTGCTCGCATATTTTACTCAGTGTCAGAGAGCGGGGTGGATTTCTCAGTGATTTTACCTGAACGCTCCCCTGATGTGGCGAACTGCGTTGAGAGAGGCGAAAAATACTTATACAAAACGGAAGAAGAGTGTAGATGAGCCTACATAACTATACTATCCTTAGTGAGCTTGGGGAAGGGGGCATGGGCAAGGTCTACCTTGCTCAGCACCTCCACACGGGTCGCCTCGCCGTCATAAAAACGCTCCTGCCCCAGTATGCTCAAAATGAGACACTTGTTCGGCGCTTCTATGCCGAAGCCCAAATATTAGCAGAACTGGATCACCCAGCCATCGTGCGCTTATATGATTTCACCATTTATGAGGGCGTCCCCTACCTCATCATGGAATATGTGGAAGGCACGCCCTTGGAAAAGATTTTTGAGCAGGATGGCATCCATCCTCTGGGGCTGAAGTGGGCATACGAGTATTTAGCGCCGATATTTCAAGCACTGGCATACACCCACGCCAAAGACATCATCCATCGCGATATCAAGCCCTCTAACATCATGATCCTTTGGGATGGGAGGGCTAAGCTATTGGATTTTGGGATTGCAAAGGCGATGGATGCTGACTACAAGCTCACCCAAACCGGCATGCAGATCGGCACTGTGCTCTACATGGCACCTGAGCAAATACGCGGGGAAAAGGTAACGAAACGAGCCGACCTATATGCGATGGGGCTTATTCTGTATCAGTGTGCCTTCGGGCGCTATCCGTGGGAGTGGCAAGGAAAAACGCAGTTTCAGATATATCAGACCATCCTAACAGAACTGCCACCGATCCCCGCTTATGCGCCGTTGGAAATGAGGGCATTTTTTGAGCGGGCGCTGGCAAAAGACCCTCGGGATCGCTTCCACTCCGCGAACGAGATGCTAAGTACCCTCAAAGAAGTCGCTTATCCCCAGGCTAAAACTGCACAGAACCAGTCAGAAAGGGCTACCTTTCACCCCTCACCGCCCGTACAAAAATCAGCGCAGAGGCCACCGCCCCAGTCATCAAAGCCCGCTCATCAGCCAGGAGCATCGCCGACTTCCTCCCCTAAGATAAAAGTAGAAGCCTTAGACTCCCCCCCGACCTATACCCGAGAGTCTCTCTCTACAGAGCACTCTGAAAGCAAAAGCCAAGGCATTCCCCTGCTACCTGAACTGCTCTACGCTAGCATAGGACTCATCGCAGCGGCATTTTTACATAAGCCGCTGGGTGTATGGGGATGGATATTATGGACATTTGCCGTAGGCGGGGGATTGTATAGCCTCCTTGGACGAGGGGGGACTAGTCTCTTTCTTGCTTCGGGAGCGGTGGGGGGCATACTGGGGTACTTTTATCTGTATGCCTACCCTAAGGCTCAGCAGAACTACGAAGATGATAAAGCCATATATACCGACCTATTGGGAGAGGTAGAGCGATACCGTGCGGACTCCCTGCCCACGATCTTGATGAAAAAAGGCATGCCAAGGTCTGAGCTAAGGATTGAGATAGAGCCTTTGGACCCTCCAGAGGGCGGCTCGCAGGAGACCGTATCCTTAGCAGAGGCTATCCAAATCCTCAAAGGGCGCGTTCGCCGCAAGTATCCCGAAAAAGGCGTCATACGGCTGGACTTACGCGCTTCGGGCACTGTACAAAAGCCAGGGCAGCGCTTTTCCAAGACAATATCTTGCCAATCCCGGTGTGGAATCTTTGGCGATAGAATATGCTATGGTACTCGTACTATCTGGTATATAGCTTCATGGAAGGAGTCCTGTACAACAAAAGGGGCTCTCCTCCTCACCTATGAGTATGAAGAAGCGGACCGACGACTCACCTGCCGCTTCGCTGTGGAGGTCACTAAGCCGAAGTGTAGAGAAATAGAAGGGACGCGCTCAGTGCGTCCAGAGTATGAAGGTCCTTGCCTGTATTGAAGGAAAAGCTATTTTTTGCTGCGGCTTTTCTGCCACTTTTCCCACCAGCGTTCAAACTCCCGCTTGCCGCTCTCCGTCGTAAATAGCGGCTCCAATATCTCATGGAGCGTGGCAGGATTATATACCCGGTCAGCAGCGAAGCGGAGCACTTCTACACGGCTGCTTTCATAGTCCAGTGTCCATAGAAGGTCGCGCAGCTGAGCAGCGGATAGACAGTGCTCAGGCAAAACCGCCTTCAATAGCGCTATCCGACTGGACTCAATACTCTGCGAGGCGACTTCCATCCGAAAGTAGTTAAACTCTACTTCACTCATGGAGGCAACGATACACGACTGCCCCCACAAGCTTCCCATCACTAAAAGCATCCATGCGCCCCGCATTACTACAAAATAACGGAATGTAAAGGCTCACTCCCCAACATAATAAACTCAAGTTAGGAACTACCAGCTACTATCTGCTGGCGAAAGCTCTCCACGGTGTGATATATGCCTTCCGATAGAACATACCTCGGCTCCCAGCCCGCAACAGCGCGCAGCTTTTGGGTATCCAGGGCGTTATGGCGAAGCTCCCCCGTTTTAGGCGGTAGATAAGTCGGCGAAGCTTCTACCCCCACGACCGTAGCAATAGCATGATATAGCGCGTTGATGGAAGTCTGAACGCCTGTACCGACGTTGAAGACTTGCCCTTGAGTATGCTGGGGAGCTTCCATCACCGATATGAATGCTCGGACCACATCCGCCACATATACAAAGTCCCTCGTCTGCTCTCCATCTCCATAAATGTAAGCGGTCTGTCCCGTTAGCAGCCGATGCGTGAAAATGGCTACCACCCCTGCTTCAGCGTGGGGATTCTGGCGGGGACCGTAGACATTCGCTAAGCGAAGCACTGTATAAGGCACGCCATGTGTGAGGAAAAACGACCGCAAGTACAACTCCGCTGTAAGCTTAGCGATACCATAAGGGGACTCAGGCTGGGGGCATTCAGATTCGGGGATGGGGAGGCGGGGCTTTTCCCCGTAGATAGCGCCCCCCGTAGAGGCAAAAATCACCCAAGTCTTTTGCTTACGCAGGGCTTCAAGCAGGTGAAGGGTGCCGAGGATATTCACTTCGGCATCATACAGGGGGGCATCTACCGAAGTGCGTACATCCACTTGTGCCGCTAAGTGAAAAACAACATCGTACTCTTGGTGCGAAAAATGCGCAGTTATTGCTTTGTGGTCGCGCAAGTCTATGGTGTAGAGGGGGATATCAGGCGGCAAGTTTTCACGGCGCCCAGTACTGAGGTTATCCAGTACGGCGACGCGGTGCCCCGCCGCCTTAAGCGCTTCTACCAGGTGCGAGCCAATAAACCCTGCGCCCCCAGTAACGAGAACCCGCATCAGGCAAAGCTACGCCAGTACAGGCGAAATGTCGTGCCTTTACCGGGAGTGGAATCAACTTCTATGGCAACGCCCTGCTGGGTGAGGATAGCATGCGCTATGGGAAGCCCCAAGCCTGTACCGCGTTCGCCGGCTGTCCCTGGACGGCTGCGGCGCTGCGTCGGATCCCACAGTGTAGACAATATTTCCGGAGGCATGCCTATACCTGTATCGCTGATTTCTACTAAGGTGCCCCCTTCGGTGGGGATGACTCGCAAAGCCACCTCCCCTCCCGGCGGGGTAAACTTGACAGCGTTAGAGAGAATATTGTACAAAGCTTCAGCCGTATAGACTGGGTCGCCCCAGCCAATCAGAGGGCTTATTTCAGCTCGCCAACGAATCCCCTTCACTTCCAGTTGAGCAGCTATGAGGGCATGAAGGCGCTTCGCCATCTCTTCCCAAGAGAAAGCTTCGGGCTGGAGGGCGATTTCCTTTTGAGAGAGGCGGCTCAGGTCTAAAAGGTTTTTGACATATCTCTCCAGTTCAGCGAGCGTTCTTTCCAAAATATCTGCGTACCGGTTCAGAGTTGGCGAACCTCCTACTTGCTGTCGCATAAGGTTGGCAAGTTGCTTGAGGGCACTGAGGGGACTACGCAAGTCATGGGAGACAATCTTGACCCATGCTTCGCGTTGGGAGGAGAGGGCTTTGAGTTCTTGGATGACTGCTATCAAATGGGCAGTGCGCGCTTGCACCTGAGTTTCTAACTCTTGAAGGAGTTGTAAATGGGCTTCTCGGATAGCGTAAGTATGGGCGAAAATGCTCTCTGCTTCCTCGCGGGCGGGCGTGATAGGCACGCCAGGGGGAAAGAGTCGGGTCTTCCACTCCTCTACCAAGGGTAAAAGATCCTCTACCTTCTCCACCGCCAAAAGCGCCTGCAAATAAGCCAGCAGCCCTTGTGTGAGGGCAGTCCTTTCTTCAAGGGCGATTTCGTTTTCGTAGCTCTTGATAGCTTCACGAACGGTGAGGCGCAAGTCTTCTATTTCCCACGGTTTAGCGATGTAGCGGAAGAGGCGGGCATGATTGACGACTTTGCCGACATTTTCGGCGCCAGCTTGCCCGGTGAGGAGGATGAGGCGACTTTTGGGTAGTTTTTGATGGGCTGCAATAAGAAAGTCATCCCCTCGCATCCCTGGCATAAGATAGTCCGCAATAATCACCGCAGGGCGCGCATCCAGTAGCGTCAGAGCTTCCTCTCCACTGTATGCACCCTCCACCCACAGCCCCAAAGGCAGCAGTTGTGCCATTAGCGCTTCTACCACAGCAGGTTCATCATCCACCACCAGAATCGTGTGCATCAGGACGATATTACGACACAACCTTGAATGAACGGAGCATCGTACATTTGTAGGGAAACGAAGCAACAAGCGACATTTCTGTTTTCATAAACCTCCCCTATATGACCGACCCGGGTCAAATACTGCAAGCATACGAAGCTGAACTACGCCGGTTAGGTCGCGCTGAACTGATGAGAGCAGCGCGAGAAGCTAATATTCCCACCTCCCGCCACTCTAAAGTGGAAGAGCTTATTCAACAGCTGGTCGCTAAAAAAGCCGAGACACTTGCTCACACCATGACCGAAAACGGTGAAAGCCCTGAAACGCCTCCCAAGCGCGTGCGCAAGCGGTTCAAGCGTGCTGAGCGCATGTCGTTAGACCTGTCTGCATCCGAAGCCCCCTTCTCTACCCCTGCCGAGACGATGGAAGCTGCTCACGCCTCCCCAACCTCGGAAGCCCCCCTATCC
>CAZZMF010000088.1:0-5608 GCA_964655255.1 uncultured Sphingobacteriaceae bacterium | reverse complement strand
GAGCATTAGCGTATCTTTTAGGCGCAAGCCGTTATGGAGCCGCCACAGCGCAAGCCATCGCATACATCTGGGCGGGCATGGGGGGTATTTATGGATTGGCGTTTTGGTTCAGCCGCCGCCAAGCCGTAAGTGGTCTCCTCCTGAGCAGCGTAATCAAGCTCATCTTCATCCCTGGGTGGATATTAGCCGTGGCGCTGCTCCTCACGCCGGCTATCTTGCCGACGATGGTCGCAACGGTACTGGCGATTCTGATTATGCAAGGGCTGTATATCGTCCTCTCGCTGTAACTTGCGCGGGCTGTATGAAAAAGTCCCTTCTCCTATGGGCAAGCCTCTCCCTGCTCTGGGCAGGAGGCGGCGAAGGTCCCGCTGACTTCATCCTCGGACACGTCAAGGATACCTACGACTGGCACATCACGGATATTCCTTGGGGTAAAAATCCCGATGGAAGTACGCACTACATTCCGATTAGCATTCCTCTCCCGCGCATTATCTACCATCCCAAGTCAGGGCTATCGGTTTTTTTCGTAAAGGGACACACCACCCAAGAAGTGAAAGCTGAACTGGAAGCCCGCGGCTTTACCCTGACCCCCGAAGGCAAAATCGCCGCCCTGGACTGCCAGCCGATTTACGACTTGTCTTTTACGAAGACGGCATTCCAACTGCTAATCGTGGGGATTCTGCTTCTATGGATAGGCAGGGCAACTGTCAAAGCTTATCAGCAGTCAGCTGTCCCTCGCGGCATCGCCCGTTGGATAGAGCCCGTGGTACTTTTCATCCGAGATGAAGTAGCCCGACCGATGTTGCATCATCACGCAGACAGGTTTATGCCTTATCTATTGACCCTATTCTTTTTCATCTGGCTGAGCAATCTTTTCGGCTTGACCCCTCTCAACTCCAACATCATGGGCAATATCACGCTAACTTTCCTCCTGGCGCTTATCACTTTCATCTTAGTGCAGGTAAATGGGACAAAATCCTACTGGGCACATATTTTCTGGTATCCGGGCATGCCTGTCGCTCTCAAGCTTTTCCTAATGCCGCTTGAGATCATCGGCGTCTTTACAAAGCCCTTTGCGCTCATGATGCGTCTTTTTGCGAATATCTTTGCTGGACACCTGATGATGCTTTCAGTGATTGGGCTGATATTTATCTTGGCTTCTGTTTTCCAATCAGTAGCGGCGGGACTGGGTGTGGCGGTGTTTTCAGTGCTACTGGGACTTTTTGTGATAGCGCTGGAGACGCTGGTAGCTGCCCTACAAGCATATATCTTTACCATGCTGACGGCTGTATTTATTGGGTCGGCTTTGGAAGAGTCACACTGAAAGTTTCTACCTTTGCGCCCGATATGTGGTTAGAAGCCAGTAATACGATTCACTACCTTGGCGCTGCCCTCGGCGCCGGTCTCGCAGCGATTGGTGCAGGCATCGGTATCGGTACACTTGCCTCCTCAGCCATGCAAGGGATTGCTCGTCAGCCTTCTGCGGCTGGAGATATTCGGGCTAATATGATCCTCATGGCTGCTTTCGTAGAAGGGGTCGCTCTGATTGCCGAAGTCGTCGCTATCCTCGTCGTTTTCTTGAAGTAAGCAGGCAATCCCTCTCCTCGCTAAGGCGCCGCCCAGCACGCGGGCGGCGATTTTTTATGCCTCCTCGTACTTTTGTCCTGTGGCTAAGCTTCGCCTCTCCCGAGAAGCCCAACTCGGCATCTTTACTGCCATCGCCGCCGTCCTCCTCTTTTTCGGACTCAACTACCTCAAAGGTCACTCCGTCTTCCAGCGCTACAATACTTACTACGCCGTCTTTGATAACGCCGATAACCTCTCCACCAGCGATAAAGTCCTCTACCGCGGCTACAAAGTCGGTCAAGTCCAAGAAATCACCTTCAATCCCCGCACAGGGGAAGTGCGCGTGGAGTTTGAGGTGCTGCGCGAGATACCGCTTCCCATAGACAGCCGAGCTACCATCACAAACTTAGACCTTATTGGCACAAAGGGACTATGGATCGTGCCGGGCACAGCCGAGCGCCTCGCTCAAGATGGAGATACTTTATTAGATAGTCTGGCAACGGGTACTTTTGACAAAGTCCTCCAAGAAGTGCGCCCCGTGCGGGATAAGCTGGATACGCTCCTTGCCCAACTCAATCAGACAGCTGCCTATTTGAACCGCCTGCTTGCCCCCGGGACTGGTGCCGTTCCCCAAACGCTCGGGGCTGTACAAATCCTTGCCAATCGCACCGCCGGAGAAATCTCCCCTACTACCGCCCACCTACGTCAGACGCTCGCCGAGCTGGACCGAACCCTCGCCGAACTGCGCCCTCAACTGCAAAGCACCTTGCATAGCTTCAGTCGGACCGCAGACTCGGTGAGTTTATATCTGCCGCCGCTTCTGGCGCGCCTGGACTCCTCCTCAGGCGAACTCCAACGCACCCTCCGCACCCTCAACGAAGGTCAGGGCACTGCCGGGCTCCTTCTACGAGATAGCACACTCTACCGCGACTTGGATAAAACTACCGTCAGTTTGCGTCTCCTTCTGGATGAGCTACGCCTACATCCAGAGCGATTTGTGCATTTCTCCATATTTGGGCGACGACGAAAAGAAAACTAACCCGCTCGCTCATACTCCACCCGCACCATGGGCACACACCCCTCATACAAAAACTCCCAACGGCGCGGGTGCCAGGTCCTTTCGTCCAGCTGTGGCAAAAACGCATCCCCTTCTACCGCCAGATAGACCCAGGTGATGTAAAGCCGCTCAACTTCGGGCAGGGTGAGCGCCCAAGCATACAACTGCGCCCCCCCCACAAAAAATATCGGTCGTTGCGCTCTCCGCAGCGCCTCTAATAGGTCCTCCTTGGCTGAAAAAGCTTTCACTTCTGGATGGGATAGAGATTGCCGAGTAAGTACCCATATCTCGCGTCCTGGCAGCGGCTTTCCGATGCTCTCCCAGGTTCTTCGCCCCATGACTAATATCCCTCCCCACGTAAGCGAACGAAATAATCGCAGTTCCAAAGGCAAGTGCCATGGTAGCTTCCCACCTCGCCCAATCACGCGCTCTGGATAGCTCGCCGCAGCTACAACGCTCCACATACCCTGAAGGTACAGACACGCCACAAATGAGTTCTTTTTTGTTTCTTTGGTCTAAATCCAAACTATGCAACCGACTACGCAAGACGAAATCCTGACCCAGCATCTCAACCGGGAATATGAGTGGGGCTTTGAAGCCCAGTTAGAAGAAGAGCTGGCGCCAAAGGGACTCAATGAGAGCGTCATAGAGTTTATCTGGGCGAAAAAGAAGGAGCCGCCTTTCATGCTGGACTTCCGAATGCGGGCATTCCGTGCTTGGAAGGAGATGAAAGAACCCCACTGGCTCAATGCGCATTACGACCCGATTGACTATCAGGACGCCTACTATTATGCAGCGCCTAAAAGCCTCTCCGAAAATCGCCCCAAGTCTCTGGATGAAGTAGACCCTGAGATTCGGCGCATCTTTGACCGGCTGGGCATACCACTCCACGAACAAGAAATCCTCGCCGGGGTCGCCGTTGATGCGGTATTGGACAGCGTCTCCGTCGCTACCACCTACAAAGAGCGCCTCGCTAAAATGGGGATTATCTTCTGCTCTATGAGCGAAGCGCTGGAAAACTACCCCGACCTCGTCAAAAAATATCTGGGCACCGTCGTCCCGTACAATGACAACTTTTTCGCAGCCCTCAACTCCGCTGTTTTTAGCGATGGGAGTTTCGTCTATGTGCCCAAAGGCGTACGGTGTCCCATAGAGCTTTCTACCTATTTCCGCATCAACGCCAAAAAAACAGGACAGTTTGAGCGCACGCTCATTATTGCTGATGAGGGCGCTTATGTGAGCTACTTGGAAGGCTGCACGGCGCCTAAGCGGTCAGAACATCAACTCCATGCCGCAGTAGTGGAGCTTGTGGCTCTACCTGGCAGCTATATCAAATACTCCACTGTGCAAAACTGGTATCCTGGCGATAAAGAAGGACGCGGCGGGGTATTCAACTTCGTCACCAAGCGCGGGATTGCTCATGAAAACGCCAAAATCTCTTGGACACAAGTAGAGACTGGCTCCGCCATCACTTGGAAATACCCCAGCGTCATCCTCAAAGGCGATAATGCAGTAGGGGAGTTTTATTCGGTCGCCGTCACGAATAACCATCAACAAGCCGACACTGGCACGAAGATGATCCATATTGGCAAAAACACCCGCAGCCGCATCGTCTCTAAGGGTATCTCCGCTGGACATAGCAATAATACCTACCGCGGACTCGTCCAAGTCATGCCCAGCGCTGAAAATGCCCGCAACTTCTCCCAGTGCGACTCTCTCTTGATAGGCAGCCAGTGCGGCGCTCATACCTTCCCGTACGTGGAAGTGCGCAACCCCTCCGCTATCGTAGAACATGAAGCTACCACTTCTAAGATTGGGGAGGACATTCTCTTCTACTGCAATCAGCGCGGCATCCCCACCCAAGAAGCCGTAGAACTCATCATCAATGGCTACTGTCAAGAAGTGCTGGCACACTTACCCCTGGAATTTGCCGTAGAAGCCCGTAAGCTCCTCGCCATCAGCTTAGAAGGAAGCGTCGGATAAGCGGCATACCGTCACAGAGGGGTGGAAGGCTCACTGGTGAGGGGAGCTTCTGCGGAAGTGTAGCACTTTTCCGAACTGGAAGAGGATTTTGCTAAACTGCGGGGAGTTATAGCGGGGCGGCGGCGCCTTCGGCGCCGCCGCCCCGCCCCAAAACAAAAGCTAATATACCGCTTCGCTACTATCCCGCTTTTTTATCAGGGCAAATGCCATTTTTTCTCAGCCGCAGCACTAAGGCATAGCCCTGTGCTTCTTTTTGTGGCGAAAAGATACCCGTCCTTCTGTACTGAAAACGGCGCATGTACAGCGTATCACAAAGCAAGGCGCGCCATGCAGCTTCAGAACCGCTAAGACGCCCATCCTGATATATGTCCTCCCGAAAAAACTGCGCCAAGTACCCGATCTGCCGTTTTTTTAGATAGACATAGACACTATCACCGACGGCATACGGGACAAAATCTATGCTATTCACGAGTCCATCCAGATTCACGACCTGCCGCTCGGAGAAATAACCAATAATCCCCGCATCAAAAGAGCCTATTACCGCATCAGGGGGCAGATGAGCCTTGAGCCAAAGCGCCATCTCATATAGAGCAAGGTGTAATTCCCTATAAGCCGGTGTCCATCGCAGACGCAAGATAGGGAACCAAGCCCAGAACATCATGCCTACAAAACCGATTCTAAGCATCCACCGCGCCTTTGTCCATATTTGGGTAGCCCGCAGAAAAAGCCATCCAATCGCCAGCGACTCCAAGAAGAGATACCATGGATAAATGCTCCCCGTCATAAAAGCTACTGCCATCCCATGAAGAAGTGCCGAACCTAAGATAACCCCATCCAGACTACATAAAAGGTGCCCTTCAGCAAGAGAGTTCAAGTGGCGCTTATATCGCAAGGCGCCCACCACCAAAGCCCCTGCTATGCTCCCCAGTAGGATGTAGCCTCCTATTTCCCCTACCCTGAATAAGTTTCCAATAGCAGCGGCAAAACGGGATAGATTAGCTA
>CAZZMF010000087.1:0-5637 GCA_964655255.1 uncultured Sphingobacteriaceae bacterium | reverse complement strand
CGGTACAATAGCTCATCTATAATCCACAGCCCTCCTATTGTCAGGCTTGCCCCCGCCAACGAGAGCCATGGATTCATAATAAATACCCCTGCCAAAACCCCTAAAAGCGCCCCAAGATTTTGAATAAACTCCAAGTGTTCGCTGGTTGTGTAGAGAAAAAGATTTTCCAGCTGCCGCTCATCAAAACCTGCCAGCTGGTTATAGATAATCGGGTACAAGGGGATGCGGCTAATGATAGAACGAATGACTTCTGTCAAGAGCTCTTCCAGTTCGTCGGTGTGGGCGAGGATGGTCGAGCGTATCTCCTCATTTGGAAAGTGGATACTGCGCATTCCCTCCTCAAAGGCGTCAGGAATAGAGAGCACGGTACGGGCAAGGACTTCGCGATAACCTTTTTCGTTGAGCTGGCGATAGGAACGGAAAAGGCTTCCCGCGATACCCGAAGGGACGACTTGAAGTAGGCGCGCATCAATCACTTGGATAAGTCTACGCTGATGGACGGGGTCTTCTACAAGGCGCTTGAGAGAAGTTTTGCCTGCTTGGATGAGCTCCTCTCGAAACTCCGGGTCGTTGAGTAGATTGGAAGTGCCTTCGGTGAGGGCATTAGCAAGCTTTTGGGAGACGCCGGCTTCATGGAGGACTTTTTGAAGAACATCTTCGTTGAGGATATAGCGACTAATCGCTTCGGAGAAGCGTTCTACGATGCGCATTTTGTAAGCGGGCACAAGCCCTTGCCCCCAGATAGGGCGCGGTTTGCGGGGATGGAAAAGCATTTTGATAGCCAGCCAGTTTGTACCGTAGCCGACCAGCCCCGTAACTGCCAGCACATAAGCTATATGATACCATTCAGCATATCCAGCTGGAAGAAATGCCCAGCGCTGATTGATAAGATACAAGATAACGATACTTCCGAGGAAGTGCGGCGCATACCGGAGGATGCGCGCCATGATCCGATACCGCAAACGCAAAGGCGGAGCCGCTGCCGGCGCCGGTAGCGTGTCCAAACTCAAAACCCCTTCCAACCGAAAGTGTCGCGCCAGATACCGCTCCAATAGCTGCCGCACCAAGCAAAAGTAGCCACTTTTGCAGAGTGAAAGCCCTCTTGTCCGCAGCAGAAGCCATTACCTCAGACCTTATTCGTTGGCGGCGCCATCTGCATCAGCACCCAGAACCCTCATTTGAGGAATGGGAAACTCAGGCTTACCTCCTCTCTGAACTGCAATCCATCCCGGATTTGCGCCTTCGGACGGCAGTGGGAACGGGCATTATCGCTGACCTTATCACCGACGAACGCGGACCGTGGATAGCGCTCCGCGCCGACATAGACGCGCTTCCGATTCAAGAGAAAGCAGAGCGCCCCTACCGCTCTTTGAAGCCGGGGTACATGCACGCTTGCGGACATGATGCGCATACAGCGATGCTCTTAGGAGCGGTACATGTCCTTGCCAGGCATCGTTCGCAGTGGCGAGGCGCAATACGGTTTATCTTTCAACCCGGCGAGGAAAAATCTCCGGGGGGCGCTTCCCTGCTTATTGCCGCTGGTGCTCTGGATGAAGTGCCGATTCAGGCGATCTGGGGACTCCATGTGACGCCCCAACTGCCCGTGGGCACCGTAGGGCTGCGGGCAGGGGCATTCATGGCTGCCAGTGATGAGATACATATCCGCCTGTCGGGCAAAGGAGGACATGCTGCCTATCCGCACCTCACCAGTGATCCTATCGCCGTGGGCGCCTACATTCTGACCTACCTTCAAATGGTCGTGAGCCGCGCTTCAGATCCACGCTCGCCCACAGTCTTAAGCTTCGGAAGCTTCCATGCCGGCACAGCCCCTAATATCATCCCTACCCATGCCGAGATAACGGGTACTTTGCGCACCTTTGACGAGGCATGGCGAAAGCGTAGCCATGACCTCATCACCCGTATCGTACAGGAAAACGCCGCCTTGTGGGGACTCAATGCACAAATCCAGTTCATGCCTGGCTATCCCGTGCTATACAACGATCCTACCCTCACGCGTCATACACAGGACTGGCTATCCACCCTATTAGGCGCAGAGCACATCAAAGAACTGCCCCTGTGGCTTAGCTCAGAAGACTTTGCTTTCTACAGTCAAAAGGTACCGGCTTGCTTCATACGGCTTGGCACTGCAGGCGAAGCCCCCGATACCCATCGCCCTGTACATACACCGGACTTTGACATAGATGAAGGGGCCCTGCCCATCGGCACAGCCGTATTGAGCCATGTAGCGATGCGGGCATTAGAGCACTTCGGCTCGTGAGGCCCCGACGGACAGGTCTTTTAGAGAGTCTGTGCAAAATCCAGCAGCGCTTCTACAAAAGCCGTCCAGCTGAAGCGCTGCTTCACCATACGGATAGCTGGTAAAAACCTATCCACAGGCTCAGCAAGAAGCCTCTCTAAGGCATGCGTCAGCGCAGCCGGATGAGCTTCGCATACAAACCCCACCTCCCCATCCGGCACCATCTCCGGCAGTCCGCCTACATTCGTCACGACCATGGGTTTCTCAAAGTGGTAGGCTATTTGCGTGACGCCGCTTTGCGTCGCACTCCGATAAGGCTGTACCACAGCATCTGCCGCACTGAAATAGTACTGTACCTTCTCATCAGGTACGAAGCCCTCGTGAAAGATCACGCGGTGGGCGTTTTCGGGGGCTTCCAGTAGCGGGCGATATTTATCATAAGGTTCGTAGAGTTCCCCAGCAATGAGAAGCTTTACATCAGAGAAGCGACGAAGCTGAGGACTGCGCCAAGCTTCTAAAAGCAAATCTAAGCCCTTATACGCCCGTATAAGTCCAAAAAACAGCAAGTAGCGGTATGCGGGGTCTAATCCCAGAGCGGCGCAGGCTTCGGCTCGAGGTAAAGGATTCCCATAATGATCATATAAGGGATGAAAAAGCAGACGCACGGGCTTTTGGGTCAAGCGCTGCCAGTCTGTCGCCACCGCGGCACTCATGGCGATCGCTCCATCTACCGAACCGATGAAGTACCGTGTAAAAAGCTTGTCGCCTGGACGTACCTCGTGAGGGATGACATTATCCAGAATAGCCAGCCGCTTCGTCTGACGAGGGAGGAGGCGCAGCACACTCCCCAAACTGATCCCCATCACAGGCAGCCAAAACTTCGCTATGGCAAGGTCTGGGCGCCAGCGGCGCAAAGTGCGCGCTGTTTTCCACCATGAGAACGGTCCCAAAGAGTGAATGCTTCGTTCAATATCCAATCCAGCTGGAGCCGCTCCATCCCGGTACTGCGTTCTGCCGGGGAAAAGCCACGAGGGATATTGAACGGTGAAAGTATGTATCCGAACGGCATGCCCTGCGTGCTGCAGTTCGGTGGCAAGCCTTTCATTGTAAGCGGCCAGCCCACCGCGGAAGGGATATGCTGACCCCAGTATGGCGATTCGCACAGGTCAAAAGTAGCATCTACCTTTGCCGTATGCAGTTTTTCCTGGACACAGCGCTGCTGTCCGAGATAGAAGAGGCGGCAGCTATGGGACTTTTAGATGGCGTCACGACCAACCCTACCCTCATGGCGAAAGCCGGCGTGCGGGACTTTGATGCGCATTATCGGGCAATAGCGCAGCTCACCCCAGGACCAGTGAGCGCCGAGGTCATCAGTACGAAGTATGCCGACATGCTCGCCGAAGCGCGCCACCTGCATAGCCTGGCTCCGAATATCGTCGTCAAAATCCCTTTCATTCCCGACGGGGTCAAAGCCCTCCGCACCTTGAAGGAGGAAGGCATCCCTACGAACTGCACGCTGATTTTCTCACCCCTACAAGCCCTGATTGCTGCCAAAGCCGGCGCGACTTATGTAAGCCCTTTCATCGGGCGGCTGGATGATGTCGGACATGAAGGCATGGAGATTATCCGGCAGATCCGGCAGATTTTTGACAACTACGGCTTTGAGACGAAAATACTGGCAGCCAGCATTCGGCATCCGCTGCACGTTCTACAGTCAGCGCTGGAAGGGGCAGATATAGCAACCATGCCCTTCGCTGTGCTGAAGCAGCTTTTCCAGCATCCCTTGACTGATAAAGGACTGGCGCAGTTTTTAGCGGATTACGAAAAGCTCCATGCCCGCTCTTGAGGCGCGGATTCTGCTTATAGGGAACGAACTGGTAGAAGGGCGCCTCGCCGACCGCAACGGCAGCTTCCTCGCCGCAGAACTTTCAGAACTGGGCTTCGTCGTCTCGGCGATTCGTGTGCTGCCTGATGATCCTACTCGCCTGCGGGCTGCCATGCGGGAAGCCCTCCAAAGCGAGGCTCGGCTTATCCTCTCTTCTGGGGGCTTAGGACATACAATAGACGACCTCACAGCGGCGTTGTGGGCAGAGGTCATAGGCGATACGCTGACCCTCTCAGAAAGCCTATTAGAGCGCTTGCGACTGGCATTAGAACGCCGAGGTATCGCCTCTCTTCCCTATTTGGAGCGCTACGCTCTCGTCCCTACCCAGGGGGAAGCCCTCCTCAATCCCGTCGGTTTAGCCCCTGCCCTCTACTGGGAAAAAGGGCTACAAGTCATCTGCGCTCTGCCCGGTCCGCCTGCCGAACTGCAAGCCATCTGGCACACCCATCTCAAGCCGCGTCTGTTGAGCCGCTTCCCCCTGGCGCCGCCTTTGCACTTTACCCTTCGGACGACAGGCATCACGGAAAGCGTCGTAAGCCAGCTGCTGGAAGCATGGGAAAAGCAACTGCCGCAAGACTTTCGGCTGGCGTACAATCCCTCATGGGAGGGCGTTACGCTGCATTTGCGGGCGCCGGCGGGCACCGATGCCGATGCGTTTTTCTCCCAAGTGGAGCAGCTCAAAAGTATTTTGCAGCCATACATTTACGGCGAAGGGCAGGTCCTTCTGGCAGAGGCGATCCTGCACCGCTTGAAAGCAGCTGGACTGACCTTGGCAGTCGCCGAGAGCTGCACGGGCGGGCATCTCGCCGCAGAGATAGTCAATATCCCCGGCGCATCAGAAATCTTTCTGGGGGGGATTGTATCTTATGCCAACTCCGCCAAAATGCAGCTTCTCGGCGTGTCAGAGGAGACCTTGCGCACAGAAGGCGCTGTCAGTGAAGCAACCGCTATACAAATGGCAGAAGGCGTGAAGCGGGCTTTAGGCGCAGAAGTAGGGGTCTCCACGACTGGCATCGCTGGACCAAGCGGTGGCTCGCCCGAAAAACCCGTCGGTACTGTATGGTTCGGGATCGCTACGCCTTGGAGCACCGAAGCGCGACGATATACCTTTCCGGGAAACAGGCAGGTCGTCATCCAACGAGCCACAGCGACCGCTCTCAGTCTGCTATGGCAGGCTCTCCAGAAACAGCCAGTCCCCTGAGCACTTTTTGCCTGCCGTACAGCGTAATAAAGCCCCAGATGGCTATTCCATAAATGGGTGTCTAACAAGACTTTATGTATAGGACGACACCTGAGCAGGCACAGACTCTGGCAAATAAGAAATTTGTATCTCTGCTTGAACGACCTCAATGGCATACCTTTGCGCCCATGCGTTACATACGAGTCAGTGTCTGGCTATGCGCTGCACTGGCAGCGCTGTATGCGCAGTCCCGTAGTGGATGGGGCGGCGCTGGATGGTTTTCTCTCGGGTATGGTACCCTGAGCGGACATGACA
>CAZZMF010000086.1:0-5646 GCA_964655255.1 uncultured Sphingobacteriaceae bacterium | reverse complement strand
CTCCTATTGCCCAAAAAGCCCAGCGAGGCGCCATTTTAGTCAGATCATTCCCCCATCCACGATAAAGACTTGTCCAGTGATATAGGAAGCTTCATCCGACAGTAAGAAGGCGCATAAAGCAGCTACTTCTTCTGGTTCCCCTAAGCGCCCTAAGGCAATAGATTTTTTCCACTCCTCGGCAGGCAGGTCTGCCGTCATGTCCGTGCGAATAAAGCCTGGGGCGATGGCGTTGACCCGGATCTGACGGGAGCCGACTTCTTTGGCGAGGGAGCGGGTAAAGGCGATCAATCCGGCTTTGGCTGCGGCGTAGTTAGCTTGTCCGGGGTTGCCTTGGATGCCGACGATGGAGGAGATATTGACGATGGAGCCGCGCCGCTGGGAAAGCATCGGTTTGAGCACGGCTTTACTGTAAAGGAAGGGGCCCTTGAGGTTTGTGGCGATGACGGCATCCCACTGAGCTTCGGTCATGCGCAAAAGGAGGTTATCTTGGGTAATGCCGGCGTTATTGACGAGTCCGTCTATTTGCTGCCAGGTTTTGAGGATTTCAGCGACGACGGCATCGGTGCGAGCGGCATCGGTTACATCGGCTTGAAAGCCCAGCAGGCGGTCAGGGGCTTTTTGAAGCAGAGCCTCCGCCAGGTCTTTGGATCCCCGATAGGTGAATGCCACCCGCGCACCCTCAGAAAGAAGCTTTTCTACGATAGCTCTACCGATGCCGCGGGTGCCCCCCGTGACGAGAATGACTTTATCGGCGAGACGCATGCCGCAAACATACACGGTTATTTCTTACCTTCGGGGTATGGCGGGGTGGGAAAGCTCCCCCCTGCTGGCTCGCATAGCCGCGGGAGAGGGTCTGCATCTGGACTTCAAGCAGCGCATAGACAGCGCCAGAAAAGTCGCCCGTACCCTATCGGCTTTTGCTAATACCGCCGGCGGGTCGCTCCTCATCGGCGTCAAAGACAATGGCAAAATCTGCGGGATTGACCCCGAGCAAGAATACTACATGATAGAACTCAGCGCCACGCGCTACATAGAGCCAGCGGTAGAGTTTGACACCACCATCCATCTGTGGGAAGACAAGCAGGTCTTGGAAGTCTATGTCCCTGCCCGGGTGGATTTGCGTCCCTTCTATGTACGGGAGGAAGACGGCACGCGCCGAGCCTATGTGCGCGTAGGCGACAAAAGCCGCGTCGCCGGCGGCCTATTAGAAGCCCTCTGGTGGGCAGAAAAAAAACCCCAACATATCTTCTTCCGACGAGCCGAAGAGCGTCTCATGGCCTATCTCAGCACTCATGCCTTCATCGATGAAGAGACCTTACGCCGTATCCTCGGTCCACGCGAAGCTTGGAAAGCCCGCAAAATCCTCATCAAGTATACCCTCATCGGCGTGCTACGGATGGAGGTGCAACTGGACAAAGAGGTATTCTTTCTGGCAGGCGAACCGCCAGAAGGAAAGCTTTTCCCCTTGCGCCGAAGCTAAGGTGTATCTTTGCCCTATGCAGGAAGCATACATCGTTGCGGGCTTCCGCACCGCTGTCGGAAAAGCCCCTCGTGGAAGGCTACGCACCGTCCGTCCCGATGACATGGCTGTAGCAGTGATTGAAAAAATCAAAGCTACTCTGCCCCAGATAGACTTTACCAAAGAGATTGACGACCTTATTTGCGGTAATGCTATTCCAGAAGCTGAACAGGGGCTCAACATGGCGCGTTATATTGCCCTTCGGGCGGTAGGCAAGGAACTGCCTGCTGTCACTATCAATCGCTATTGTGCTTCGGGGCTGGAAGCGATCGCCATGGCGGTCGCCAAGATCCGTACAGGAGACGCCGACGCTATCCTCGCCGGCGGCACCGAAAGCATGTCCCTCGTACCCATGGGCGGCTATAAAATCGTTCCCAACTACGAATATGCCCTCCATGCCCCAGACTGGTACTATGGAATGGGCATGACCGCTGAAGAAGTAGCGAAAAAGTACGGCATCACCCGTGAAGCCGCTGACGAGTTTGCTTATAGCTCTCATCAAAAGGCGCTTGCCGCCCTCCAAGCCGGTAAGTTCAAAGATGAGATCGTGCCGCTTACGGTTACCGAGATAGTGGTGGAGAATGGCAAAAAGCAAAAGCGTCAGTACATCCACGATACCGACGAAGGACCTCGCGCCGATACGAGCTTGGAAGCGCTGGCAAAGCTCAAGCCAGTCTTCGCAGCCAATGGGCAGGTTACAGCGGGTAACTCCTCCCAGACTTCGGATGGAGCGGCGTTCGTGCTCGTTGTAAGTGAAGCTTTCCTCAAAAGGCATAACCTAACCCCTATCGCCGTCATGCGCGGCTATGCAGTGGCAGGGGTAGAGCCCCGTATCATGGGGATCGGCCCCGTAGAGGCTATTCCCAAGGCTCTCAAACGCGCCGGACTCTCCCTTGCAGACATAGACCTGATAGAACTCAACGAGGCTTTCGCTGCGCAGTCCCTTGCCGTCATCCAGCAAGCCGAACTCCCAATGGACAAACTCAACGTAAATGGCGGGGCTATCGCGCTGGGACATCCGCTTGGCTGCACAGGAGCCAAGCTCACCGTTCAAATCCTCAACGAACTGCGCCGCCGCAATCAAAAATATGGTATGGTAACCGCTTGCGTAGGCGGCGGACAAGGTATCGCTGGCATCTTTGAGCGAATCAACTAATATGCCGCGCGCTCGCTGGCGCGTACAAATCTTCGGCAAAGTCCAAGGCGTCTTCTTCCGAAAATATGCCCAAATGACCGCTGAGTCGCTGGGGCTGGGCGGCTTTGTGCAAAATGAACCCGACGGCTCCGTTCTGGCAGAGATTGAGGGAGAGGAGGACGCTTTGGAAAAGTTTGTGCAGTGGGCGCACCGAGGCTCTCCAGCTGCCCGCGTAGAGCGCGTCGTAGTGAAAAAGGATCTACCCCTGGTGGGCGAGCAGGCTTTCCGCATCACGGGCTAATGCCAAAGTGAAGCATTTATTTGCCTTTTTGGTTTGCGGCGGCGCCGAAGGCGCCGCCGCAAACCCTCAAATAACAAAGCAATGTCCCACTACAAACAAGCCACCCGCTCAAGCGCTTCTATCACATCCGGCAGAAGGGCTTGAGCTTCTGACCGCAGGAGGATAGCGTAAATATCTGGGCTGACGCTGCTCCCCATGAGCATGCCTTTTTTATCTGGCAAGGAGAGCTTGTACAAAACTGCGCCTGTGGAAAGGATCGTGCTCTCTAAGCAACTATTCCCCCAGAAGTCTGCGAGGGCACGCCAAGCCGCCCCATCCAAAGGTTCGCTAAGAGAGAATAGATACTTAACGCGCCATGCACAGACATGGACGAGCTTATGCGTCATGCATCAAGGGAAGTCACCGTGAGAGCATCTCGGCTATCTCCTCTCAGGCGACTTTGATAGAAGGAAGCTTTATACACGCGCCCATCCTGAAAGAGCTGCTTATACAGGTGCCCGTCAAAGGTGAGGCGCCGCTCATGAATACCCGCTTTATAGACCAGCGCCATGATCCCCGCAAAAAGCCCCTCGGCAAAAGGCGAATACTCCATTTTCCGCTGGTGGGGCGGGAGAGCCGCTAACGCCGAAGTCTCATACCAGTTAGGGAGGCAGAGTTCCCACTTCTGAGCAGAAGGATGCTCTATACAGCCGACGATGCCCCAGCCAATCGCAGGCATCACAGCGGTAATCCCATAGAGCCAGTCTTCAGGCGTGTCTAAGTAGGGTCCCACGACGGCGTCCCATTCAGCGCTCTGCATAATCCCCCCAAGGGTATTGAAGGCGCACACATGTCCAGATTCCACGAGCATGTCAAGCACCAGCGGACGAACTTCTTCGCCTGCGACCTGTATCATGCGCTGGAGGTGCCTTTCAGAAATGAGCGCATAATAGTTGCCTGGGATGAAGGTAAGCACGACGCCAAAGGCTTCTATCAATCCCGTCTCTGCATCAGGCAGCAGCGGAAGCCCCAACACCGCATCGCGTACCTGTGCCATTGGAACGCGCGTGGTGGAAGGTTGAAATATAGTACCCTTTTGGGAGGCACCTTCGCCGACGGAAGGGGTAAGCGGCAGCGGCTGCGGCAGACGATAAAATCGCCAACGCACTTCAGCATCGCCTTGCGTCAGACAGGCAGTCTGCTGGCTTCCCATGCTACCCAAAGGCAGGTCATATATCGCTTCTATCGCCCCCGCCAGATAGCCCTGAGAGAAGTAAGCGACGCCTCTTTTGCCCTTAGGACGCGGCGGAAAGGTCGCCGCATAGGTATAAGCATAATGTTCATAGGGTGTCGCTATTTCTCCCCCGTCCGCTGAGATGCCAGAGAGACTAACCTTACCGTAGCCGCAACGGGTATAGACCGCTTCTACAAGCGCTTTTCGCCGCTCATGGTCGGTGATGCCCTCCTCAGCAAAAAGCTTCTGAAATAGGCTGTGCGCAATCTCCTGCGCTGTCCATACCAGCACTTCCTCTACGGGGTAGAGCGCCTCAGCATCTTCTATAGAGGTTTGGAGGAAGTGATTGTAGTAGTGACAGTGCACCACATGCGGCTCCCCACCCAGCAGTAGAGCCCCTTTGTCTAAAACTGGCTGGAAAGCAACGGTAACTTTCGTGCTCATACCTCTTACGATTGGAAGATATGCCTTAGGTCAGGTTTCATGCCATACATCTCATACAGCGAGTTCAGCAAGATGCGAAGGGCGGCGCCTGACACCTTAGTATCAGGTTTCGGCGCTAAGATGAGCGGCAGAGGTATCCCTGTCTGCTGTAAAGATGATAAGCTGCGTATGACTGCCCTATCCCAAGCATATGGGGATATGTGCATACCTATCCATCTTTTGATTGGAGCGAGGGGATAGAACTCTTGGGAGGAAATGCCGTCATCTACCGTAGTCTGTTCCAGTATATTGGCAGAAGCGGGTGTATCTTTGGAAGAAGGCACGGATGCTCGCGCAGTTGTTTTGTCTGAATCTGAGCGGGAGATTAGGCTGCGCAGCCAGTTTCGCCAAGTGCTCATTTGTAGCAAATGTACAAAGCATTTAGAAGTCAAAATCTGCTTCCTGCAGATAGAAGGCGTGCTGCGGAGAGAAGATACGCCGTCTTCTTGCGCTGTACTTTTGCACTGTGGAAGCCACCTCCTATCGTACCCATGGCTGCGGGGAGCTGCGGATACAAGATGTTGGGCGATTTATTCGTGTAGCGGGCTGGGTGCGGCGTGTGCGAGACTTAGGGCGCTTTGTCTTTGTGGATATACGGGACAAAAGCGGCATCCTCCAGCTTGTCGCCTCCGAAGGCACAGAGATGTATGAAGCCCTCCGTGGCTTGGGGCGGGAATGGGTGATTCAAGCGGAGGGCACCTTGCGCCGTCGTGAAAGCCCCAATCCAGACCTCCCCACCGGCGAAGTAGAACTCGCCGTAGAGCGCATCCATATCCTCAATCGTTCTCAGACCCCCCCCTTTCTCATAGAAGATGAGACGGATGGGCAAGAAGAACTTCGCTTGCGATACAGATACTTAGACTTACGGCGACCTATCTTGCAGAGTCGCCTTCGGCTGCGGGCAGAAACGCTGCGCATTTGCCGGGAATATCTCCAAAGCCGCGGCTTTCTGGAAGTGGAGACGCCGATGTTGATTCGCTCCACGCCCGAGGGAG